>JAEUMA010000167.1 GCA_016793565.1 Rhizobiaceae bacterium | reverse complement strand
GTGAACGGCATCGATGTCGGCCTGTTCTGCTCGACGCCGGGCGTTGCCCTGGCGCGCGGCCTCAAGCCCAAGCACGCAATGGAAATGCTGCTCACCGGCGAGATGGTGGATGCTTCGACGGCGCGCGAGTTCGGTCTGGTGAACAGGGTGGTGCCGCCCGAGTACTTGACGCAGGTCGTGCGGAAGTATGCCAGCATGATCGGCGCCAAGTCGCCCGCTACGATCCGCTTGGGCAAGGAGACCTTTTACCGGCAGGCGGAGATGAGACTGGATGAAGCCTACGACTATGCGTCGAAGGTGATGGTCGAGAACATGCTGGCGCAGGACGCTTGCGAGGGGATCGACGCATTCATCGAGAAGCGCAGGCCGGAGTGGAGTGGCGACTGAGCCACACGGTCGACGCAGAGTTTCTATCAGTGGATGCATTCTCCAAAAAATCATCTTTTGGTTGCATTCTGAAATAGACACTGTCAGTCTGGTTGCCGAAGCATCCCAGGCTGCGCCATGTCCTCCGGCCATACCGAGACTCCTGCCGAGACCGAGGCCCAACCAGAGCCTGTAATGGAGTTGGCGCCAGCGGCCGGGGCAACGAATGTCGAGACGGCGGCTTCGTTTCGCGATTGGTTGCGCGCCAATCTGGGCAAGGCATCGATTTTCCCGGTGGTACTGCTCGGGGCTGCACTGGTAGCTTTACTCTTTCTTGTCAGGCCCTTCGCTCCGCCGCTGCCCGAGCATGACGACACGGCCGCGTTGTGGAGCGAGAGCATGAGCCGGCTCGGCATCGAGCCGCTCTATCCGCCGCAGGAAGATTTTCATGTCGGCGACCTCTTTGCAGTCGTCTCGGCTTACGATGACGAGGACGGTGTCACGAAGGAGAAGGGGCCGAACCGCCCGTTGCTGCGCAAGAGCGTGCGGGTCGCTCATGTGAACCTGCGATCGATCAGCTTGGGCGAGCAGACCGCACCTCGCTTCGCAGCCACGCGGATGGACGGCAGCGAGGCTGCTCTCGATCAGGAGCGCGAGGAAATCGACAGGTCAGCCGGTTCGAAGATCGCCGTCTCGCTCGTTTCGTTTCCGTCGATAATCATTCGAAGCGGCGAGTCCGGCAGTGCCTCCTGGGCGGACCATCTTCCATTCGCGGGGAGCAGAACGCTCGACCGGGAGGAAGTGATCACGATCAAGATCGCGGAATCTTACGAAGCCAATCCGGTCGCCGCGACGGCGCTGTTCGGTAGGTGGTGCGCGGAGGACCGCCATCGTTTCGCCTGTTCGGACCAGTTCGCGCGCAAGATCATCGCCTACACGGTCGACAACGACGTGCTGGAGGTGCGCAAGGACAAATACATCTACCGCATCAGCCTCAAGCTGATCACGAAGGTCTACATGACGCGGCAATTCGAGTTCCACCGCAACACCAACGGAAAGGTCGGCGCTGCCGCTGGACCTATGAAGGAGGGCGCATCGCCGGGAGCCGAGGCCGTGCCGTCGGGAGGCGCGGCGATGTCGAGCCATGACGAGATCGATCTGGGTCTGTCCAACGTGATCTATCCCCGACCCGTGGTTTTCGGATTCAAGGCCGCCACCTTCGCATTGGAACCTTCCACGCCTTCTCCCGGAAACGACACGAAAGGATGACCGATCGATGCGCGAAATGGCCAAGCCGACCTTGCTTGCCGTGTTGCTCGCGGCGGCCTTTCACAAGGCTGCCCACGCCCAGCAGACCCAACCACCGCAGCAAAACCCCTGTGCTGTGGAAGACTATTTCTGTGAGATCGTCACTATGGACCCCAAGCCCGGCGCCGGCGGCGGCGGCGGCGGGGTGACCAACGCCGAACGGCCGCCGGATGCATATATCAACGATCTGGGCGCCGATCGCCTCACCACGGAGGAGATGCGGTTGCCTTCCTTCAAGGACAGCATTCTGATGGGTGTCCAGGGGCAGAACTAGCGCTCGAACGATAGCAAGCTTGCGTCGATTGTCCTGGCGCTTAAGCTGGGGACGATGGTCGGAACCGCGATTTGTACGAGCGGGTTTGCCCGCCGCCGGTTGGGATGATCGCTTGCATGGAACCTCGCATTTCCATCGTTACGCTCGGGGTTTACGATCTCGACCGCGCAGTTGCGTTCTACAATGCCATGGGCCTGACACCGGGCATGCTGGTGCCCGGCGATGTGGCCTTTTTCCAGATGGGCGGCATGCTGCTCGCCCTCTGGCCACGCCAGAAGCTGGCGGATGATGCCGGCATCGACAACGTCGAGACCGTGTTCTCCGGCGTGGCGCTGGCCTATAACGTCCGTTCCGACGGCGAGGTCGGCGCCATGCTGGATGCGGCGGATAAGGCGGGCGGACGCATCGTCAAGCCGGCGCAGCGCGCGTTCTGGGGCGGCTGGTACGGCTATTTTGCCGATACGGAAGGCAATCTGTGGGAGGTGGCGCACAACCCGTCGTTCCCGCTCGACGCGGACGGCAACATTTCGCTGCCGGAGTGAGGTTCGGCTGGCATACCGCAAACAACTCACCAAGCTGAAGGCGCCCTATCTCAAGCGCGTGATCCTGGAACAGCAACGCGTCGAAGACTGGTCCGCCTATCCTTTTGATCTGCCTCTGTTCAGGCATCGCGAGTTCACCCTCGAATTCACCGGCGAGATCACCATCATCATCGGCGAGAACGGGAGCGGCAAGTCGACGCTCCTGGAGGGTATCGCGGCGCTGGCCGGCTATGACGAGGCGGGCGGCGGCAAGGGCTACATGCCGGTCGATCACTCGCGTGCCGTCGACAGGAGCGGACAATCGCTCGGCGCGGCAATGCGCGCGCACTGGCTGCCGAAGGTGACGACCGGCTGGTTCTTCCGCGCTGAGTCCTTTTACTCCGTCGCCCGCTATCTCGACCGCGTGGCACAGGAGCCCTTTGGCGGCCCGCCACCTGATTTCCTTTCCTGGTCTCATGGCGAAGGCTTCATGCGTTTCTTCGAGGAGCGTTGTCACCGTCAGGGTATCTACCTGCTCGACGAGCCGGAAAGCGCGCTCTCGCCCCGTCGCCAGATCGAGCTGCTTCGATTGCTCGGACGCATGCGGGAATCCGGCATCGCCCAGGTCATCATGGCGACCCATTCGCCTCTGCTGATGGCTTGTCCCGGGGCGCGACTCCTGGAGATCAGGAAAGGCGATGTTGTCGAGGCGGAGCTTCGCGACGTCGATCATTTCCGGATGATGCGGAAGTTCTGCGAAGACCCGGACGGCTTTATCCATGAAGCGCTCGAAACGGAGCCTTGATGAACCACGATCGCTACGACGACGCCTACATCGCCGGTATCCTCGACACGATGCGCACCGTGGCGATCGTCGGCGCTTCCGCCAATGATGTCCGGCCCAGCTATTTCGTGGCCAAATACCTGATCGACAAGGGCTTTTCGGTCTTTCCCGTAAATCCCGGCCATGCTGGAAAGACGCTTCTCGGTCGCATGACCTATGCTCGGCTGGCCGATATTCCCGAACCCATCGACATGGTCGACATCTTTCGCGCTTCCGGTGCCGTGCCGGCCGCGGTCGCCGACGCCCTCTCGCTCGCCCCTTTACCGAAGGCGATCTGGATGCAGCTCGGCGTACGCAACGATGCGGCCGCGGCGCAGGCGGAAGCCGTCGGGGTCAAGGTGGTGATGAATCGCTGTCCGAAGATCGAGTACGGGCGGCTTTCCGGCGAGATCGGTTGGACCGGCGTCAATTCCGGCGTCATCTCATCGAAGAGGCCGTTGTTGCGGCCGGGATTCCAGAGCTTCGGTGTTCCGCGCAGGCAAACGGAATAGGTTTGCGCGTGCCTTGGTGACATCCCGCCGTCGATGCCCGTAAAACCCTGTCTCGCGGAAAATTTGTCTTTGCCAAGGTCGCGAGCGTCCGCCAAAGATAGCGCCCGATAATACGACGCCTTGAGAGGGAGGAACCCATGTCGCAGCGTTCGCCGGGATTCAACACGCTTGCCGTCCACGCCGGCGCGAAGCCCGATCCGGCAACCGGTGCTCGCGCCACGCCGATCTACCAGACGACCTCCTACGTGTTCAACGACGCCGACCATGCGGCCTCGCTGTTCGGCCTGAAGGCGTTCGGCAACATCTACACGCGCATCATGAACCCGACCCAGGCGGTGCTGGAGGAGCGCATCGCGGCGCTGGAGGGCGGCACCGCCGCGCTCGCCACGGCCTCGGGCCATGCGGCGCAGTTGCTGACCTTCCACAACATCATGCGGTCGGGCGAGAATTTCGTCGCCGCGCAGCGCCTCTATGGCGGCTCGATCAACCAGTTCGGCCACGCCTTCAAGAACTTCGATTGGCAGGTGCGCTGGGCGAACACCCGCGACATCTCCTCGTTCGAGGCGCAGATCGACGACAAGACCAAGGCGATCTACATCGAAAGCCTGGCCAATCCGGGCGGCGAGTTCGTCGACATCGAGAAGATCGCCGACATCGCACACCGCAACGGCCTGCCGCTGGTGGTCGACAACACGTTTGCGACGCCCTACCTGCTCCGTCCGATCGAGCACGGCGCCGACATAGTGGTGCATTCGCTCACCAAGTTCATCGGCGGCCACGGCAACTCCATCGGCGGCATACTGGTCGATGGCGGCACTTTTGACTGGTCGAAGTCTGGCAAGTACCCGATGCTGTCGGAGCCGCGGGCGGAGTATGGCGGCGTCGTGCTACATGAGACGTTCGGCAATTTCGCCTTCGCGATCGCCGCGCGCGTGCTCGGCCTGCGCGACTTCGGGCCGGCGATCTCGCCGTTCAACGCCTTCCTGATCCTGACCGGCACGGAGACGCTGCCGCTGCGCATGCAGCGCCACTGCGACAACGCGGCCAAGGTCGCGGCATGGCTGTCGAACCACCCCAAGGTTTCCTGGGTCTCCTATCCGGGGCTGCCGAACGACGCCAACCACGCCTTGCAGCAGAAGTATTCGCCGCTTGGGGCGGGGGCCGTGTTCACCTTCGGTCTGAAGGGCGGCTATGATGCCGGCATCAAGCTGGTGAACAGCCTCGAACTGTTCTCGCTGCTGGCAAATGTCGGCGATACGAAGTCGCTGGTCATCCATCCGGCGTCGACCACGCACCGCCAGCTTTCCGACGAACAGAAAGTCGCGGCCGGCGCGGCGCCGGACACGGTTCGGGTGTCGGTCGGCATTGAGGACGTCAACGACATCATCGCCGACCTGGAACAGGCGCTGGCCCAGACCTGAGCGATGGCTGGTTTGTTTCTCGCCGTCGACACCGCGAGCGTCGCGCCCGAGGAGGGCGCGCCGCAACCCGACCGGGTGATCGCGGGCGCGCCGAAATTCCGCACATGGAACGTCGAGGAGGCCCCGAACGGACTCTATGCGGGCATATGGGAGGCGACGCCGGGCAAATGGCGCATCGCCTATGACGAGTGGGAGTTCTGCCACATCCTCGCCGGCGTATCGGTGATCGCGGAAGATGGCGGCGAGGCGCGCACGGTGCGGGCGGGCGACAGCTTCGTGCTCCGGCCAGGGTTTACCGGCACCTGGGAGGTACTGGAGACGACGCGCAAGGAATATGTGATCCGTCTGTAGGCAGGCTGCGCCAGCTACCAGGCCACTTCCAGCCGCTCCAGCCCGTGGAAGTGGTAGACATCCTTGACGCGCGGCTCCGCCACCAATCTCAGCGATGGCAGCCGCTCGAACAGCACCTTGAGCGCGACCTGCATTTCAAGTCGCGCCAAGGGCGCGCCGATGCAGAAATGGATGCCGGCGCCGAAGGAGACGTTCTTCTGGTCCGGCCGGCCGGGATCGAAGGCGCGCGGAGCGGCAAAGGCTCGCGGATCGTTGTTCGCCATGCCGAGAAGCAGCGCAACCTGGTCACCGGGTCGGACCTTCACGCCTTCCGGCAGTTCGATCGCCTCGTAGGCATAGCGCGTGAACATGTGCAGCGGCGCATCGATGCGCAGGCATTCCTCCACGGTCGCCGCAGTCGCCGCCTGGTCCACGAAAAAGCGGCGCGGATCGCCGCCTAGGCCAAGAATCGTGCGCACCGCGTTGCCGAGTTGATGCACCGTCGCTTCGTGGCCGGCGTTGAGTAGCAGTATCGCCGACGCGACCAGTTCGTCCTCGCTCAGCTTCTGGCCGTCTTCCTGCGCCGAGATCAGCACCCCGAGCAGATCGTCGGCCTGACTCCCGCGTCGCTCGGCGAGGCAGCCGCGAAGGAAGTCGGCGAACTCGCCCGCGGCGTCGTTCGCGTCGTCCTCGGTCTTGCGAGTACGGCCATGCATGTACATCGCGACCATGCGGTGCGACCAGTCCAGCATCTCGGCGCCGCGCTTGACTGGCACGCCCATCATCTCTGCGATCACGGTGATGGGGACCGGGGCTGCGAACGCTGGCAGCAGGTCTACTGGGCCATCGTCAGGAAATGCGTCGACCAGCGCATGGGCGAGCGATTCCACGCGTGGCCGAAGCCGTTCCACTTGGCGCGACACGAAGGCGCGGTTGACCAGCGCGCGCAGCCGCGTGTGAACGGGCGGTTCCAGTTCCAGCAGCGAGTTGGCCTCCAGACCGTCGAATGCCGCGAGGTGGGTTCGGCTGCCGTCGGCTGCGATGGACAGATAGCCGCCCGGCCTTTCGCGCCCAAAACGCCGGTCGCGCAAAAGGCGGTTCACCGCATCGAAGCCGCCGAAGCACCAAAGGCCGTACTCCTCCCAGAAGAATGTCGGCGCACGCTCATGCAGCCAGGCGTAGGTGGCATAGGGATCCTGCACGAACGCAGGTTCGTGTGGGTCGAGCCGCAGCCGGCGCGTTGCAGGATCGAAGTCTATCACGGTCGGGCTGTTGTTCATGAACGGGCCAAGGACAGGTTGTCGCAGCCGGTTATCGCGTGACGGCAGCGGCGCTGACAAGCGGCGGCAACGGTTTCGTGGAGTGTCATCTTTTCGCGGCGCACAATAAAACTTGCAATCCGGCACGAACAGGCTCATATGCCGGCTATAGGCGCTTGGGCCGGGTTTCCGGCTTTCCTTTTCATGGACTGGGTGCGTCTGTTTTCTCCCTGTCCGGCAACAATCGGCGAGTGGTGAAAAAGCCCCGTCGCATGGCGCGCGGGCACGACAGCGCAGCCGAGCGGATCCGCGGATCCGCCGCCTTGTCGTCAAATCCTGATTATGAACCGCAGCGGGTTGCGCCCCGCGCGGAAAACCATTTGCGGCCCATGACGGCCGCACGAAAGAAGACTGTTTTGAAAAACGAATCGAATACTGGTCCGAAGAGCTTCGAGGACCTTGGAATTTCCGGCCAGTTGCTGAAGGCGACGATCGAGGCCGGCATGGTGGACCCCAAGCCGATCCAGGCGAAGTCCATCCCGGCGCAGCTTGCCGGTCGCGACATTCTGGGCATCGCCCAGACCGGCTCCGGCAAGACGGCCGCCTTCGCGCTGCCGATCCTGTCGCAGATCATCGCGCTCGGCACCAAGCGCAAGCCGCGGACGGCTCGTGCCCTGGTGCTCGTGCCGACGCGCGAACTGGCCGTGCAGATCGACGAGGTGTTCCGGCTGCTCGCCAAGGGCGCCCACATTTCCACCGCGCTGGTGCTCGGCGGCGTGTCGCGCGGCTCGCAGGTCAGGAAGCTCGCCCCCGGCGTGGACATCCTGATCGCCACGCCCGGTCGGCTGACTGACCTGGTGCGTGAGCGTGATGTGACGCTTGCCGAAACCAAGTGGCTCGTCCTCGACGAGGCCGACCGCATGCTCGACATGGGCTTCATCAACGACGTCAAGCGTCTGGCCAAGGCCACCGCGCCCGACCGGCGCACGGCGCTGTTTTCGGCCACGATGCCGGCCGAGATCGCCGAGTTGGCCGAAGGCCTGCTCAAGGAGCCGGTGCGCGTCGAGGTGGCTCCGCAGGGCACCACGGCCGTCGAGATCAAGCAGAGCGTGGTAATGGC
>JAEUMA010000161.1 GCA_016793565.1 Rhizobiaceae bacterium | reverse complement strand
GGACATAGCCTTCCTCGGGCGTATCGCCGAACATCAGCCCGTCGATGCCGGCGAGATAGGCGTCGCGGTCGCGCGTTCCGGTGCCCGGCGGCCCGAACTGCTGCGCATGGCGCTGCGCCAGTTCGATGCGCTGCGGCGCATTCGGGTGGCTGGCGAGGAAGTCGAGGCTGGAGTCGCTGGCGCCGTTGATGTTGCGCAGGCCCGTATAGGCCGACATCGACTGCAGGAACCGGGCCGCTGCGTAAGGATCGAAGCCCTGCCGCCCGACCGAGCGGATGCCGATGGCGTCGGCTTCCAGCTCCTGGTTGCGCGAGAACTGCGCAAGCCGCAGCTTGTTGCGGATCAAAGCCACCTTCGCCTGTTCGCTCTCGCCGATCACGTCGGAGACCACCTTGGCGGCAAGCTGCTCCTCGGCCTCCTTCTGCTGCCGTTGCAGCCCGTGATTGGCGGTCACGTGCGCCATTTCATGGGCGATCACGGCGGCGAGCTCGGACGAATCGTTGGCTAGCGCAAGCAGGCCGCGCGTCACGTAGAGATAGCCGCCGGGTAGCGCGAATGCGTTGACGTTGGGAGAGTTGAGGATGGTGATACGGTAGGTCTGCGCCGGGCTGTCGGGATTGAGCGTGAGGTTTCCGACGACCTTGGCGACCATGCGCTCCAGTTTCGGGTCCGGATACTCGCCGCCGTAGGTCGCCAGGATGCGGGGGTGCTGGTTGCGCGCGATCTCCGCCAGGCGGTCGTTGCGCGTGACATTGTCGACCGTGACAGGCTTGTCCGACGGTTGGAAACCGGATTCGCGCACCTCGGTGCCGGCGCCGCCCAGCACGGTACAGCCGGCCGCCGCGAGCGCCAGCGCAAACGCCAGCACGACGCGCAGGCCGCGCCTTCTCAGCCGGGCAGCGTCTGTGTCATGCCATTGCGCAGACAGGGGTTTCTTCCTTTCGGCCAAGTCTCCGGCCTCGATCGCCAAGGCCGCAACATGATCCTGATCCGGGCCGACGCCGTGCCGGCCGCATGGACATTTCCGGACCCTATCAGCGCATAAATATGTCCGCTTGCAGGCAAAAGCCAGCACTTAGGCGCCAGAGCGGACCGGGCCGGACGGGAACGCTTTTGTTTACCCGATCGCGGGATGGTCCGCGAGAAAAAGCGGCGCATATCCGGCGCGATCAGTCGGACAAGCCGCCCTGCAGTGACACGCTATCTCGGCTCGCGCAGGATGACCGCCATCTCCAAAATTCCGGATACGCCTCCATCGAGACGTGAAATTTCTTAGCTGAACAGCAGCGACGACAGCTTGCGGCGCGCCGAAAGCGTGGCGGGATCGGTCATTCCCCAGGCCTCGAACAGCTTGAGCAGCTGCGCGCGCGCTGCCCCCTCGTTCCAGTCGCGGTTGGCCTTGATGATCGCAAGCAGGCCGTCGGCGGCCTCGTCGCGGCGACCCTGGGCGTTGTAGATCATGGCCAGGTCGAACCGCGCCTGCTGATCCTTCGGATCCGCGGCGAGCCGCTGCTCCAGCGCCCTCGGATCGCCGAGCGCGGCGGCGGCCTTGGCGAGATCGATGCGGGTGCGCATCGCGGCAAGCGGCGCCGCATCCTTTTTCTCCGCCGGAGCGGTGGCGAGAAGTTCCTCAGCGCCTTCGGTATCGCCGCCGTCGAACAGCAGCTCGGCCAGGCCGGCGATCGCCTCGACATTCTCCGGCTGCTGCTGCAGCACGGCGTCGAAGATCTGCGCCGCGGTCTGCAGGTCGCCCGCCGCGCGCGCCTCCGCCGCAGCCTTGACGGCGTCGGCGATGGCCGCGTTGGGATCGCCCGCCGGACCCGCCAGGCGGCCGATGAGCGCGTCGATCTGGCTTTCGGGCACCGCGCCGACGAAACCGTCGACAGGCTGGCCGTTGTGGAAGACGACCACCGCCGGGATCGACTGGATGCCGAGCTGACCGGCGATCGACGGATGCTCGTCTATATTCATCTTGACCAGCTTGACCTTGCCGCCGGCGGCGCGGACACGCTTCTCCAGCGCGGGCTGCAACTGCTTGCAGGGGCCGCACCAGGGCGCCCAGACGTCGACCAGCACCGGCTGGTTTCGCGATTCGCGGATGACGTCCGCCGCGAAGCCCGCTGTCGTGGTGTCCTTGATCAGATTGTCGGGCACAGGCTGCTGCGCGGCTGGCGCGTCACCAAAGCTCACCTGCGTGGAATAGGCATTCCCTGCGCCGAAGGCATTGTCGCTGCTCATGGTGGTCCTCTCGGATGGCTGCGGCGCTCGCCGCCGTCTGCCGGGCGTCGCGCTGCCCAGCATGTGGCGATCAGGCGGTGACTTTCAAGATCATCGGCTCATGCCCTGTCGCCCGCGCGAAAGCAACGAGATCGTCGGCGCGGATCGACGTGGTGGCCGTATTGACCAGCGGATGTCCGTTGATGACGGCATGGCGCATCAGGTCGGCGTCGAGCACAAGCTTCACGCG
>JAEUMA010000114.1 GCA_016793565.1 Rhizobiaceae bacterium | reverse complement strand
GAGCCACTGGACGTCGGGCGGCTCGCCTTGCCCCGTCAGCAGCGCCGTATCTGCGAGCGCCGGCTGTCCCCGCCGCAGCGCGGACAGCCCAAACGCCGCGGCCTCCAGCATACGGTCGCGGCCCTCCCAGTCGAGCCAGGTTACCTCGTTGTCCTGGGCGTAGGCGTTGTTGTTGCCGCACTGAGTGCGGCCGAACTCGTCGCCGGCGGTCAGCATGATCGTGCCGCGCGAGGCAAACAGCGTCGCCAGCATGGCGATGACGTCGGCCCGGCGCGCCTCGGCGACAGTTTTGTCCGGGCTGTCTCCCTCGACGCCGTTGTTCCAGGAAAAGTTCTCGTTGTGGCCGTCGCGATTGCTCTCGCCATTGGCGTCGTTGTGCTTGCGCTCATAGCGAACGGTGTCGGCCAGCGTCATGCCGTCATGGGCGGCCACGAAATTCACGCTGCGCGTCACAGGTCCGGAACCGAACAGGTCGGATGATCCCGCCAGCCGCGTCGCCAGCGCCCCCACCGTGCCGGCATCACCGCGCCAGAAGCGGCGGACATCATCGCGAAAACGGTCGTTCCACTCCAGGAACGGCGCCGGGAAACGACCGAGCTGATAGCCGCCAGCGCCGACGTCCCATGGCTCTGCGATCAGCACGCGGTCGTTCAGATCGGGGTCGGCCAGCAGTTCGCGCAACAGCGGAGCGTCGGCGTCGAAACCCTCCGCCGTGCGCCCGAGGATCGGCGCGAGATCGAAACGAAAACCGTCGACGCCGGCGTGGCGCACGAAATGGCGCAGCGTGTCGAGAATCATGCGCCGCATCATCGGTTTCTGGCAGTCTATGGTGTTGCCCGTGCCGGTGTCGTTGACCAGCCGGGACGGATGCCCCGGCACGTGGCGGAAATAGGCGCGCGCGTCGAGGCCGCGCAGCGACAGCGTCGGCCCGAACTCGTCGCTCTCGCCCGTGTGGTTGAAGACGAGGTCGAGGATGACGCCGATGCCGGCCACCCGCAGCGCGGCGACCGTATCGCGCAGTTCCGCGAGGCCGCCGGGCGCAAGACGCGGGTCGAGCGCCATGAAAGTCACCGGATTGTAGCCCCAGGCATTGCTCAGGCCGAGCGGCGGCAAATGACGCTCGTCGATCCAGGCGACCACCGGCATGAGTTCGATCGCGGAGACGCCGAGTTTCGTGAGGTGTTCGATCACCGCCGGCTCGGCCAGCGCGGCGATCGTGCCCCGTTTTTCCGGCGGCACGTCGGGATGGCCCATCGTAAAGGCGCGCACCGGCAATTCGTAGATCAGTCCGCCGGGCGCGAAGACCGGCGGCAGGCCGGCTACCGGCAGCGGGGACGGCATCGCGACGCATTTCGGCATCAGGGCGGCGGTATCGACGCCCGAGCCACGCCGCGAGGCAAGCTGAGGATCGTATCGATAGGGCCGGTCGATCCGCAGCGCATAGGGATCGGCGAGCAGCTTTTCCGGATCGAACCACAGGCCCTGGTCCGGCGCATATTCGCCATCCGCGCGATAGCCGTAGCGGGTGCCGGCGGGCAGGCCGGGCGCGAATGCCGAAAACACGCCGTCGCCGCCGCGATGGAGCGGAATCCGGGCGGTTTCGACTTCTCCGGCCTGGTCGAATATCGAAACGTCGATTCGGCTGGCGGCACCGGACCAGACGGCAAAGCCGATGCCGCCGGCCTCGACGGTCGCGCCAAGTTTTCTTGCGTCGGCCGTCACCAACGGAGTGCCTGGGTATGGAGTGCGTTCAGGCGGTGCGGTATTCTTTCCCAGCCCCCTCCGTCCTGCCGGACATCTCCCCCGCAAGGGGGGAGATCAGCCGTCACCGTGGCTCTCGCCAATCGTCTCCGTTGAAAGGTTGGCGGTGCCGCTGACGCTGCCAATCTCCCCCCTTGCGGGGGAGATGTCCTGCAGGACAGAGAGGGGTGCGAAGAAACGCGGCAGTCGTCTTGCCTGAGTGGGCTCACGTAATGACGGTCGGCTTGTCGCGGCCGGTATGGCTGCGAATCCCGGCCAGATCATCCGCTGCCTTGATCAGGTCGGCAAGCGCGACTTGCGTATCGATGGCGTGCCGGGATGCGTCCGGCTCGTAGCGCTCGATATAGACGCGCAGCGTGGCGCCCGACGTGCCGGTGCCCGACAGGCGGTAGACGATGCGCGAGCCGCCCTCGAACATGACCCGGATGCCCTGATGCTCGCTGACCGAGCCGTCGACCGGGTCGTGATAGGCGAAATCGTCGGCGGCAGCGATCTTCATGCCGTTGACGGAAGTGCCAGGCAGAACGGCCAATCTCGCCCGCAGTTCGTCCACCAACGCGTTGGCGCGGGCGGCCTCTACCTCCTCGTAGTCGTGACGCGAATAATAGTTGCGGCCGTATTCGGCCCAATGCTTCTCGACGATCGCCTTTACGCTCTCCTTGCGCACAGCAAGTACATTGAGCCACAAGAGCACGGCCCACAGCCCGTCTTTCTCGCGCACGTGGTCGGAGCCGGTGCCCGCGCTCTCCTCGCCGCAAATCGTAACGCGGCCAGCGTCGAGCAGATTGCCGAAGAACTTCCAGCCGGTCGGCGTCTCGTACATGCCGATGCCGAGCTTTTCGGCAACCCGGTCGGCGGCAGCGCTGGTCGGCATCGAGCGGGCGATCCCCTTCAGGCCGGCCTCGTAGCCCGGAGCCAGATGCGCATTAGCCGCCAGCAGCGCCAGCGAGTCCGACGGCGTCACGAAGATGCCGCGCCCGATGATCAGGTTGCGGTCGCCGTCGCCGTCGGAGGCTGCGCCGAAATCGGGTGCGTTAGGGCCCATCATTTCGTCATAGAGATGCTTGGCATGTACGAGGTTCGGATCGGGATGATGGCCGCCGA
>JAEUMA010000080.1 GCA_016793565.1 Rhizobiaceae bacterium | reverse complement strand
GCCGAGCGCCGCGACCCGGCTGGTGACGAGCAGCAGGTCGTCGTTGAAGCTGCCGATCTCCCCCCTTGAGGGGGAGATGCCCGGCAGGGCAGAGGGGGGCAACGTCGTGTTGCCGTGATCGACGTCATACGGCATGGAGGGCTGGGCCATGAATGCTCCCTCACCCGACGCGCTGCGAGTGCCGCCCTCTCCCCGTTGGGGAGAGGAGAACGCCGGCGCGCCCGCCTGCCCCTTCTCCCCAACGGGGAGAAGGTGGCCCGAAGGGGCGGATGAGGGGGCTGCAAGCACTGCATCGATCAGATCGTGGCGAGCGCCTTTTTCGCGCAGGTAGACCTTCAGGCGATCGTGAAGGAAAGAGAGGAGGTTTCCCTCACCCGCGAATATTGTCTGAATGACATCGATAGGCTCATTGTCCCAGATGAGATCAACGGATTCAACAAATCCGAAATTTCCTTTGTTTTGCTTTGTGTAGTGAAAATAAACCGGTCGAGTTAGATCCAACCGAATCGCCTTCGGCTGAACAACTACAGGAGTACCGCTGGGCAAGTTCGCCGGAATCTCGATTCCATACCGTGAATCGTGGATTGGGCACGGGACACCCGAATCGTCAGCTTGGTATGGCCAAGTGAGATAGTCGTTGTCGATCTCGATATGGGGTGAAATCTGGTGGACCCAACTATGACCGAAGCCGAAATGCAACGGTAGCCGCACCCCATTCTCTACCAAAATCCTGATCACGCCAAGAGCGGCGCGGCGCAGGGCGAACGGATCCTTCGATCCCGTGGGCTTTTCGTCGATGGCCCAGAACCCGACCAGCATGTCGAGTTTGTCAGCCAGCGCGACCGCGATCGAAACCGGGTCGGTCGGCACACGGTCTGAAGGGCCTTGCGGCTTGTAGTGTTCCTCGATCGCCGCCGCGACGGAAGCGTCTTCGCCCTGCAGCAGCGCATATTTGCGGCCCATGGCGCCCTGCAGCTCGGGGAACTCGCCGACAACCTCGGTCTGCAGGTCGGCTTTGGCCAGCACCGCAGCGCGGTCGGCAAGGTCCGGATCGGCGCCGACCAGCGGCGCCAGTTCCCGCGCCAGGCGACGAATGCGCTCGACGCGCTGCCCTTGCGTGCCCAGCTTGGCGTGGAAGGTGACGCCGAGATGGTCGAGGCGGGCCATGCGCTGGTCGAGCGGCTTTTTCAGATCCAGTCCGAACCGTTCCGCCGAAGGTGCCAGCAGCGCCAGATCGGGCAGGTCGCCCTGGTCGGTCCGCCAGAAATAGAGGGCATCGGAGAGCCGCGCGCGGACGACTTTGCCGTTACCGTGCACGATTTCGGCTCCGCCGTCCTTCGCCTCGATGTTCGCCGTGAGAATGAAGCGGTTGGAGAGCTTGCCCCCCTCACCCGGCTCGCTGCGCGAGCCACCCTCTCCCCGCTGGGGAGAGGAGATCGCCTGCGTCAACGCCGCGCTCTTCTCCCCAGCGGGGAGAACGTGGCCCGAAGGGCCGGATGAGGGGGCGATTTCGGCAGGCTGCGTCACAAAACACTTCTGGTTGGCGCGGATGGTCAGGCGGATGACCTCGGCGGGGATCTGCAAGAAATCCTCCTCGAACGCGCCCATCAGAACGACGGGCCATTCGACCAGCCCGGCGACCTCTTCCAGAAGCCCCTCGTCCTCGACCAGTTCCAGCCCCTGCGCGAAGGCGAGATTGCGCGCGTCGGAAAGGATGATCTGCTTGCGGCGCTCGGCGTCGACCACCACCTTGGCGGCCTCCAGCCGCGCGGCATAGTCGTCGAACCGGCGCACGGTTATCGCATCCGGCGCATGGAAGCGGTGCCCGTAGGTGACGTTGCCGGAACGGATGCCGTCCACCTCGAAGTCGACCACCACCGGGTCCGACGTCTCGGGGCCGAAGGTGCAGACGATGGACTGGAGCGGCCTCACCCAGCGCAGCGTCTCGCCGCCGCGCCCCTCGACGGCGCCGTAGCGCATGCCCTTCGGCCCGGAGGAGGCGCCCCAGCGCATCTCCTTCGGCCAGGGAAAGGTGCGGATCACCTGCGGCAGCAAAGCGGCGATGATGTCCTCGGCCGGACGCCCCGGCTTGACGATGCGGGCAACATAGAAATCGCCCTTCTTGGGATCGGACTGCACTTCGGCCTGAGCGATCTCGGTGAGCCCTGCCGAACGCAGAAAGCCCTGGATGGCCGCTTCCGGAGCCTTGGTTGAAGGCCCTTTGCGCTCTTCCTGCACGTCCTTAGAGCGAGCCGTGAGGCCGCGCACGTCCAGTACCAGCCGGCGCGGGGTAAAATATTCCTGGCAACCTTCGTAGGTCAGACCCGCTTCCACAAGACCGTCGGTGACCATCCGGCGCAGATCGGCCGCGGCCTTGCGCTGCATGCGGGCCGGGATTTCCTCCGAGCGGAGTTCAAGCAGAAGGTCGGGCATCGGGCTGGCTCGTCATGGGGAAAGCGTTTGCGCGCGCGGCATAGCAAGTCGGGCGTGGCATGTCACCCCGGCGCGCTCAGTGGCGGCGGTTGGCGCGCAGCCCCTTGGCGATGGCTTCCGCGGCCTGTTCGGCGGAAAGACGCGTGACGTCGATCTCTACCAGCTCCACGCGCTCCGAGCGCAGCAGCTTGTGTTCGTCGCGCAGTTTTCTCATGCGCTTGGGGTCGGTGAACTTCTTGCGCTCGTCGCGGGCCTGCAGCTTGAGACGGCGCAGATTCTCCTCCTCCGAACAGTCGACTACGACCGCCACCAGGCGCGCGCGGCGCCGCTCCGCGAGCTCGCGATAGTTCTCGAAGGTCGCGGCATCCTGCGGGTGATCGGCGAGAGAGTCGGTGAAGACGAAGGACATGGCGCGCGGCGCGCGCAGGATGTGCGAGAACACGGCCTTGCGGATGTCGATGCGGAGCGTGCGGTTGAGCGTCTCGCGACGCGAAAACAGCATGTCCGCCGGCGCGGAGATCAGGTGCTCGTCGACCATGCGCGCATCGATCATTCCGGCCAGCTTGCGGCCGATCGTCAGCTTGCCGGAGCCCGGCCAGCCGTTGATGTGGACCATCGTGTTCTCGAAGTCGCTCACGCGGCCATTCCGCCGGCTTCGGTGAGCAGGAAAGCCTCGCCGCAGGCCTTCGCCAGATTGCGCACGCGCTGGATGTAGCTGGCGCGTTCGGTGACAGAGATGACGCCGCGTGCGTCGAGCAGATTGAAGACGTGGCTGGCCTTGATGCACTGGTCGTAGGCCGGCAGAACGACGCGATGGACCCCGCCGTCACTCGGAGCTCCGGCCGCCAGCAGCGCCTTGCATTCGGCCTCCGCGTCCTCGAAATGGCGCAGAAGGGTCGACGTATTGGCGAACTCGAAATTGTGACGCGAATATTCCTGCTCGGCCTGCAGGAAGACCTCGCCGTAGGTGACCTTGTCGTCGCCTTCGCGGCCGTTGAAATTCAGGTCGTAGACGTTGTCGACGCCCTGCACATACATCGCCAGGCGCTCGAGGCCGTAGGTGAGCTCTCCCGAAACAGGCGCACATTCGATGCCGCAGACCTGCTGGAAATAGGTGAACTGCGACACTTCCATGCCGTCGCACCAACATTCCCAGCCCAGCCCCCAGGCGCCCAGCGTCGGGCTCTCCCAGTCGTCCTCCACGAAACGGATGTCGTGCAGGAGTGGGTCTATGCCGATGGCTGCCAGCGAGCCGAGATAGAGCTCCTGCAGGTCCGGCGGGTTGGGCTTCAGGATGACCTGGTACTGGTAATAGTGCTGGAGCCGGTTCGGGTTTTCCCCGTAGCGGCCATCCTTCGGCCGCCGCGACGGCTGGACGTAAGCCGCATTCCAGCGCTTGGGGCCGAGCGCGCGCAACGTCGTCGCCGGATGGAAGGTGCCGGCGCCGACTTCCATGTCGTAGGGCTGCAGGATGACACAGCCCTTGTCGGCCCAGTATTCGTGCAGCGTCAGGATGAGACCCTGGAACGACCGGGTCGGATGCATGTGCGGCGCAGGAATTGCGGTCAAGGCGACGGACCTCGTGGCGGCCAACGAACGGGCCTCGTCCTAGTTCGCGCGGCCTGAAGGGTCAAGCGCGCGGCTTGCCCGCAATGACCTTGCGTCAGCCGCGCGCCGTCACTGTGCCGGTCCAGGCAGCGTCAATTCCATGCCCGGAAAAAGACGGCTGGGGTCACCGCGCAAACCCGGATTGAGCTTCAGGATCTCGATATAGCGCTTGCCGTTGCCGAGCTGGTCGTTGGCGATCGACCAAAGGGATTGCCCGGGCAGGACGGTGTAGCGCGCGGGCGTGACTGCCATGAGTTCGGCCGGCGTCTCCAGCTCGGTCTTCTTCATAGGCTCCTCGTCGGCAGCCGGCGCGGGCTCATCCACCGACGGCTGCGAAGCCGCCTTCTCGTCGACGGCTGGCAGACCCTCCGCCAGCTTCTTCTGCACCGAGGCCAGCAAGTCCGGCTCGGGCTTCATGTCGCGCGCGTGGCTCCACTGGAACGTTGCCTCCAGCTTGCGGCCCGCGCGCCAATAGGCGTCGCCGAGGTGATCGTTCAGCACCGGATCGTCCGGCTTCAGCGAAACCGCGCGCTCCAGTTCCGTCACCGCCTCGTCGTAGCGGCCCAGGCGATAGTAGGCCCAGCCCAGCGAGTCGACGATGTAGCCGTCGCTCGGGCGCAGGTCGACCGCCTTGCGGATCATGTCGAGGCCTTCCTCGAGATTGGTGTTCATGTCCACCCAGGAATAGCCGAGATAATTCAGCACCTGCGGCTGGTCCGGATAGAGCTCCAGCGCCTTGCGGAAATTGGGTTCGGCCTTCGGCCACTGCTTCAGGCGCTCATAGGCGATGCCGCGCTGGTAGAAGACGTTCCAGTCGGTGCGATCGGGATTGGGAATGCGCTCGACCGCCCTGTCGTAAACGGCAGCGGCCTCCTTGTAGTTCTCCTTCGAGGCGTAGACGCCGCCCAGCGCCACGTAGGCGCGCATGTCGTCGGGATCGGCGTCGAGCAGGCGGCGCAGATGCGCGACCGCCTCTTCCTGCCGCCCAAGATCGGCGAGGTTGAGGCCGAGCTGCAATTCCGATGACCGCTTCAGGGGCGAGTTGTCCGGTATGCGACGATAGAGCTCGATCGCCTGCTCGGCGTCGTCGCGCTGCTCGGCGACACCGGCGAGTTGCACCAGCACCACATCGCTGTCCGGCTTCAAGGCCTGCGCGAAACGCAGATAGAGCTGGACGTAGGGCTCGCCTCCGCCACGGTTGAGCGCGGTCGCGAGGTTGAGCAACAACTCGCTGGCGCCGTTGGCCGCGCCTTTCACCAGAGGCTGCGGACGCTTGTCCTTTTCAGCAAGCTCGCGCAGCGCGGCGATCGCTGGACGGCCCGGCGCGAATTCGTCGGCCTTGTCCAGCACCTCGACCGCCTTGTCCTTCTCGCCCTGGCGCAGCAGCAGGCCGGCATAGGCCTCGGCGGCGCGCAGCCATGCCTCGGGTGCGGCGCTGCCGGCATTGATGTTGGCGACCGTCTCCTCGAAGGCGGCGCTCGCGGCGGCATCATCTCCAGTGTCCTCGGCGATCAGCGCCTTGTGGTAGGACACGAACAGGTCGTACCATTCCGGGCCCTGCAGGTCGTTCATGATCGCGAGCGCGCCCGCCTTGTCACCCTCGCCCACTTTCGCCCAAGCGGTCATCGTCCGCGACACGAGCCGGTCGAGATCGGATTCGAACGCCAGCGTCAGCCAGTCCTCGGCGCCCGTGTAGTTGCCCTTGCGCAGGGCCTCGATCGCTAGCGCCAAGCGCGAAAAACGCTCGACGTCCGGCTCGGACTTCAGCTTCTGCGCATAGGGAAGCGCCTCGTCGAAACGGCCTTCGGCGACTAGGGCGAGCATCAGGCTCTGCTGGAGACCCAGATTGTCGGGATCGAACGACAGCGCACGCGTATAGTAGGCGATCGCGCTGGGCAGGTCGCTGTCCACCTCGGCGACACGGCCGGCCAGATAGGCGCCCGAAAAGGAGCCGATCGGCACGGGCTCCGCCTTTTGACTCGCAAGGGCGGGTGCGGCCGCAACGAAGGCGGCTACCGCCGCCACTCCGGCGAGCCACATCAAACGCTTCTGCCGCATATCGTTCCTTCCCGCTTTGCGCACGGCCGATCCGGAACGGCCGGAATCGCGAAAGCATAAACCAGCGCGAGCATGGCCTTTTTGAGGTCGCGGTTCAATCGCGACCTTATCACATTGCGGTCAGGACACATTCCGCGGCCTTCGTACATGCGAAGACCGCCGTGCGATGCGGAAAGCCTCAGTTCACACGGCTGATGCAGAACTCGATCACCTCGATCAGCGCCGCCTTCTGGCGGGTCGTCTCCAGCGGAGCCAGAGCGTCGCGTGCGATGTCGCCGAAATGGCGGGCACGTGCGATCGTGTCGGTGATCGCGCCATGGCGGGTCATCAGCCCGATGGCCTTTTCCAAGGCCGCATCGTCGGCTTCGCTGCCCTCGATGGCGGCCTTCCAGAACTGCCGCTCAGCCGTCGTGCCGCGCCGGTAGCTGAGAATGACCGGCAACGTGACCTTGCCTTCGCGGAAATCATCGCCGACGTTCTTGCCTAGGTCGGTCGAGGAGCCGCCATAGTCAAGCGCGTCGTCTATGAGCTGGAAAGCAAGGCCGAGATTGACGCCGTAGGAGCGCAAGGCGTTGCGGTCAGCGCGCGAGGCACCGGCTATGACCGGGCCGACCTCCGCCGCTGCCGAGAAGAGCGCCGCGGTCTTGGCCTTGATCACCGAAAAATACTCGTCCTCGGTCGTGTCGAGGTTCTTGGCCGCTGTAAGCTGCATCACCTCGCCCTCGGCGATGATCGATGCCGCGGACGACAGGATGTCGAGGGCATCTATAGAGCCGACGTCGACCATCATGCGGAAGGCCTGGCCGAGCAGGAAGTCTCCGACCAGCACGCTCGCCTGGTTGCCCCAGATCATGCGCGCGGTCTTGCGGCCGCGCCGCATGTCGCTTTCGTCGACCACGTCGTCATGCAGCAGCGTGGCGGTGTGCATGAATTCGACGCTGGTGGCGAGCTTCACATGGCCGTCACCGGAATAGCCGAACATCTGCGCGGCGGCCAACGTCACCATCGGCCGCAGACGCTTGCCGCCCGACGAGATCAGATGATTGGCGACCTCGGGAATCAACTCCACGTCGGATCCGGCCCTCGACAGGATCAGTTCGTTGACGCGCCCCATGTCGGCCGCCGTAAGTTCCACCAACGGCTTGATCGAGGCCGGCTCGCGCTTGCCGTTCTCCAGATTGACGACGACTCCCACCCGCAACTCCCGCTCGGCACACACTCTTGCCATAAATGGCCCAGGGCGGGACACTAGGGCGGCGACACTGCGTCCGGCAAGGGGCGAATTGGCGCGGCGTTTACTTCGACGGCGCAAACTGCCAGATACGGCCATGATCGAACTCGTGCGCACCAACGACGCCGTCATCATCTCCTTCATCGAATCCCTGCTGCGCGACGCGGGGATCGGCTTCGTCGTCGCCGACCAGAACATGAGCGTGCTCGACGGTTCGATCGGGATCCTGCCACGCCGCGTGTTGGTGTCGGAGGACGATGCCGACGAAGCCAGACGCCTGCTGACCGATGCCGGTATCTCGAATGAAATCCGGAAGCGCTAGTCCGGCGCAGTCCCCGCAACCCTCACCGGCGCATACGGTGGACGTGTTTCACCGGGGCGCCTTCGTGCTGGTGCAGCCTGCCGCTTCGGGCCATCGCGCCGGCATGGACGCCATGATGCTCGCGGCGGCCGTTCCCTCGAATTTCACCGGAAGGTTGGCGGACCTCGGTTCGGGGGCGGGCGCCGCCGGGCTGGCGGTTGCCGCGCGCTGCCCGGGCGCACGCGTAGTGCTGGTTGAGAACGCTCCCGAAATGGCGGATTTAGCGCGGCTGACTGCGGCGCATGAAGCCAACGCCGCACTGGCGTCCAGGCTGGAGGTGATCGAGGCCGACGTGACCCTTTCGGGAGCCGCGCGCGCCGCCGAGGGGCTGACGGACAACGGCTTCGACTTCGCCCTGATGAACCCGCCCTTCAACAGCGAGGCCCACCGCGCCTCCCCCGACACCCTGCGGCGGCAGGCGCATATGATGGACGACGACCTTTTCGAGCGCTGGACGCGCACGGCCGCCGC
>JAEUMA010000072.1 GCA_016793565.1 Rhizobiaceae bacterium | reverse complement strand
CGGGGAGCGGACGCGCCCTTTGCGGTAGGCCGCCTCAAGGTCGACCGTGTCGCCATATCCCCGTTGCTCGATCAGGCTGGCGATCGTCGTGCCGCCGCGCGCGGCCTCCAGTGCCAGCGCGTAGACACTGCGCGCCCCCCGCACGACGCGTGCGTGCGAGCCCTCTCTTGCCACCACGTGGATGGTTCCGGCCTCGTCTTCGATCTCGGAAATCAACATGTCGCTCTCCTTGTCCCGCTGCCCTTCGGCAAATATCCACCCTGGCGGCGGCCGCGGCCCCCGCCTCGCTGCAAACCATCGATGTCGAAGCCGCTTCGTGCTGCGAGGCGGAGGCCCCGCCTCCGCGTCGGCCCGCTCCCGTCAGGCTTTCTTCTTGTTGTAGAGGTCGAAGGCAACGGCGCCGAGCAGCACCAGGCCCTTGATGACCTGCTGCCAGTCGATGTTGATGCCCATGATTCCCATTCCGTTGTTCATGACGCCCATGATGAAGGCGCCGATGACGGCGCCAGCCACCTCGCCGATGCCGCCCATCGCAGATGCGCCGCCGACGAACACCGCGGCAATCACGTCGAGTTCCATGCCGGCGCCGGCCTTCGGCGTCGCCTGGTTGAGGCGCGCGGCGTAGATGAGGCCGGCGAGCGCGGCCAGCATGCCCATGATGACGAAGATCAAGAAGGTCAGCCGCTCGGTGTTGATGCCCGATAACGCAGCCGCCTTGACGTTGCCTCCCATCGCGTAGATGCGGCGGCCAAAGGTCATCCGCTTTGTCAGGAAGACGAACATCGCGATCAGGATGCCCATCACGATCAGCACGTTCGGCAAGCCCTTGTAGGACGCGAACTTGTACATCAGGAACAGGATGATGCCGGCAAGCACCAGGTTCTTGATCACGAACAACGCGAAGGGTTCGGCGTTGTAGCCATGGCTCTCGCGGTTGCGTCGGCTCTTGAGCGCGAAGTAGAGCATCGCCGCTACGATGATGATGCCGATCACCATGGTGGTGGAATGTAGGACAAGGCCCGTGTTGGGGATGGCGTTGCCCGAATCGTTGAGGGTTGGCGGCACGATGGTCCATGGTCCGATCACGTCGGGGATGAAGCCAGCGCTCAGCATCTGGAAGCTGGTCGGGAAAGGTCCGACCGAACGCCCGCCGAGCAGCCACAGCAGCAGGCCCTTGAAGACCAGCATGCCGGCCAGCGTCACGATGAAGGACGGTATCTTCATGTAGGCAATGAAGTAGCCCTGCGCACCGCCGATCACGCCGCCGACGGCGACGCAGATGATGGCCGCCAGCAGAGGGTTGAGCCCGTAGTCCACCATCAGCACGGCCGCCACCGCGCCGACGAAGCCGGCCACGGAGCCGACCGACAGGTCGATGTGGCCGGCGACGATGACCAGCAGCATGCCAAGCGCCATGACCACGATGTAGGAGTTCTGCAGGATCAGGTTGGTCAGGTTCACCGGCTTGAACAGGATGCCGCTGGTGGTGAACTGGAAGAACAGCATGATGGCGATCAGCGCCAGCACCAGGCCGTATTCGCGCAGGTTGGCCTTCAGCGCGGACTGCGTCGACGCCTTCGCTGCATTGACGACGGGGGAGGCTGTTTCAGTGCTCATGATGCTGCCTTTTCCTCGCCGCGGACGATCGCCCGCATGATCTTTTCCTGGCTGGCCTCGTGCCCTGCCAGTTCGCCGACGATGCGTCCTTCGTTAAGTACGTAGATGCGGTCGCAGATGCCGAGAAGCTCCGGCATCTCCGACGAGATCACGAGGATGCCCTTGCCTTCGTCGGCGAGCTTGTTGATGATGGTGTAGACTTCGTACTTCGCCCCGACATCGATGCCGCGGGTCGGCTCGTCCAGGATCAGCACCTCCGGGTCGGAGAACAGCCACTTCGAAAGCACCACCTTCTGCTGGTTGCCTCCCGAAAGGTTGCCGGTGATCTGATAGACGCTGGACGAGCGGATATTTGTCTTGCGCCGGTATTCATTCGCCACCTTCAACTCGGCCATATCGTCGATGACGCCGGAGCGGGAAACGCCCGGCAGGTTGGCGATGGTGACGTTGTGCTTGATGTGGTCGATAAGGTTGAGGCCGAAGATCTTGCGGTCTTCGGTGGCGTAGGCAAGGCCGCTCGCGACCGCCTTGGACACCGTCGCCGTGTCTGCCGGCTTGCCGTGCAGAAACACCTGGCCGGTTATGTTGGTGCCGTAGGTGCGTCCGAAGACGCTCATGGCGAACTCCGTGCGGCCGGCGCCCATCAGCCCGGCGATGCCGACGACCTCGCCCTTGCACACGTGCAGGTCGATGTTCTTGATGACCTGCCGGTCGGGATGGATCGGGTGGTAGACGCTCCAGTCCTTCACCTCGAAGATGATGTCGCCGATTTTCGGGTCGCGGTGGGGATAGCGGTCCTCCATGGTGCGGCCAACCATCGAGGTGATGATGCGGTCCTCTGTGACGTCGTCCTTGTCCATGGTCTCGATGGTCTGGCCGTCGCGGATCACGGTCACGCGGTCGGCCACCTTCTTCACCTCGTTCAGCTTGTGCGAGATCAGGATGGCGGTCATGCCCTGGCGCTTGAATTCGAGCAGCAGGTCGAGCAGGTGGTGGCTGTCTTTCTCGGAAAGGCTGGCGGTCGGCTCGTCCAGGATGAGCAGCTTCACCTCCTTCGACAGCGCCTTCGCGATCTCGACCAGCTGCTGCTTGCCCGTGCCGATGTTGGTGATCAGCGTGTCCGGGTCCTCGTTGAGGCCTACCTTGCGCAGCAGTTCGGTCGCCCGGCGACGCGACTTGTTCCAGTCGATCACGCCGAAGCTCGCCTGCTCGTTGCCGAGGAAGATGTTCTCGGCGATCGACAGCAGGGGTACCAGCGCCAGCTCCTGGTGGATGATGACGATGCCTTCGCGCTCGCTGTCGTGGATGCCGCCGAAACGGCATTCCTTGCCGTTGTAGCGGATC
>JAEUMA010000768.1 GCA_016793565.1 Rhizobiaceae bacterium | reverse complement strand
TCCACGATCCTTCGCGCAGTATTGCCGCGCTCAAGCCGCGCGAGCAGTTGCCGAGGCAGCCCACCTGCCGCACGCGCACGGCTGTGGGGGCGGCCGCCCGGCGCGCGTCCTCGGCGAGGCGGGAGCCGGGGCGCGGATGGTCGTCGGACCCGTCGGGGCCTCTGCAAGAGCGGCACACCACGATGGCCACGGCCTTCTCAGGCACGGACTCTGGGTCAGCTTGTCGTTCGCTCGTCAATTCGGGCTCCACACCCGGGTCACCCGCCGGGCCGCTGGATTTCGTTGCTCGACGGCAGGTCTCCTGGCTTGCGGGTCGTCGCCTCCCGCCGCCTTCCCGGAAACCCAGTGGCCATCGGCGCGAAGCTCGTCGCTTACAGTTGCGGGGACAGCTGCGGCTTAGCCCGAGGCGCACCGCATTCCCTCTTAGCCGATGCCCTTGCCGGCAGCGGACCGTCAATCGGTATCTATTCGGCGGCCGGATGCCCTGTCAACGAGGCCCGCGCCGCGCGATGTCGCTTTTCGGATTGCACGCGCCGCCAATTCGGCTAAAGCTGGTGACGTAGTCGGTTCCCGAAAGGGACGAACAGGGAAAGCGGTGAGGAGCATATCCGAACCCGCTGCTGCCCCCGCAACTGTAAGCGGCGAGCGCGTTCCGAAAGCCACTGGAGGTGTCTCCGGGAAGGTGGATCGCAAGCGTAGACCCGCGAGCCAGGAGACCTGCCGGCTACGAGGACCATCATACATGCCCTCGGGTGGAGGGCGACAAGGACCATTGCCATGAATGCAAATACCACGATCGTCGGCGCATCGGCTTCCCGCCAGTCGCGCCTGGTTTCCCTTTCGGCAGCGGCGCTGCTCGGCATGTTCGTCATCGGCTTCGTCGGCTTCTCGCATGTCGAGGCCGCGCACAATGCCGGTCACGACTACCGGCATTCGATGGCCTTTCCCTGCCACTGAACAGGGGATACCGACATGAGCTTCTTTCGCAACGTCGTGTTTCTCGCGGCGATCGCCGGGCTTTTGGCCGGGCTGGCGCTCGCGGTCATGCAGACATTCACCACGGTCCCGCTCATTCTCCAGGCTGAGACCTTCGAGAACGGCGCCGTGCCGGCGCACGACCATGGCGCCGCCGCAGAGCAACCGGCCGCCGGACAGGATGCCGCCGCGGTCGAGACCGCAGAGCACGAGGAAGAGGGCTGGGCGCCGGCCGACGGCATGGAGCGCACTTCCTTCACCTTCCTGGCAAACTTGGTGACCGGTGTGGGATTCGCGCTCGTCCTCGTCGCCGTTTCCGAACTCGCCGGCGGAATCGCCGGCTGGCGGAACGGGCTGGTGTGGGGCTTTGCGGGCTTTGCGGTGTTCACGCTCGCGCCGGGCCTCGGATTGCCGCCCGAACTGCCGGCGATGCCGGCCGCTGATCTGGCCGCGCGCCAGGCTTGGTGGATAGCGACCGTCGCGGCCACCGGAGTGGGCCTGTGGTTGATCGCCTTCCGCTCGTCACCGATCATGGCGGTAGTCGGCCTGGCGTTGATCGTGCTGCCGCACATCATCGGGGCGCCACAGCCGGTCAGCCACGAATCGCCGATCCCGCCGGACCTGCACCACCGCTTCATCGTGGCGGTGACGGTCACCAACCTCCTGTTCTGGATGGTGCTGGGCGCGGCAGTCGGGGTGTTTCGCGAGCGTTTCCTCGGCGCGGCCGAAGCGCTGCGGCCGCGCATTGCTTGACAGCCCGCGGCTGACGTTCCTGCTCGGCGGCGCGCGTTCGGGAAAGAGCGCGGAGGCCGAGCGCAGGATTACGGAACATAGGGCGCCGTGGACCTACATCGCCACTGCGCAGGCTTTTGATCGAGAGATGGAGGAGCGGATCGCCCTCCATCGTTCGCGCCGCGGTGAAGGCTGGCTGACGCTCGACGCGCCGTTCGATCTCGCGGCGGTCCTGGCTAGCGTCCCTGCTGGGCAGCCTGTCCTTGTGGATTGCCTGACGCTCTGGCTCACCAATCATCTGCTTGCCGAGCACGACCTCGCTGACGAATGCGCGAGGCTGGAGACGGTGATGTCGCGGCCAGGGGGCCCGTGGTTCGTGGTTTCCAACGAGGTAGGTCTCGGCATAGTGCCCGACAATGCGCTGTCGCGGCGATTTCGCGATGAGGCGGGGCGACTGCACCAACGCGTGGCGCGGATCGCCGACGAGGTCGTGATGATGGTGGCGGGTCTTCCGCTCAAGGTGAAGTGAGATGGTGGAGCCCGACGAACAGAAAGCCGAGCGCCACAAGGCCAAGATGGCCAAGCGCAAGGCAGTGCAGGATGCCGAGGTGGCCGGCAAGACGGTCGAAAAGGGGCTGCTCATCGTCAACACCGGGCCCGGCAAGGGCAAGTCGACGGCGGCTTTCGGCCTTGCGCTGAGGATGCTCGGGCATGGTCGCCGCGTCGGCGTCGTGCAATTCATCAAGGGCGCCTGGCACACCGGCGAGAAGGATGCGCTGGCGGTGTTCGGCGATCGTCTCGTCTGGCACACGATGGGCGAGGGCTTCACATGGGAAACCCAGGACCTGGCGCGTGACATCGCGGCTGCCGAGGCGGCCTGGGCGAAGGCCGCTGAACTGATGGCCGATCCTTCTTTCGGCCTGATCATCCTTGACGAGCTCAACATCGCCCTGCGCTACGACTATCTCGACCTGCGACGCGTGGTCGATGCGTTGAAGGAGCGACGGCCCGATCTCCATGTGGTCGTCACCGGCCGCAACGCCAAGCCGGCGCTGCTGGAAGCCGCCGACCTGGTGACCGAGATGACCGCCGCCAAGCACCACTTCGCCGCCGGTGTGAAGGCGCAGGCCGGTATCGAGTTCTGACGTGGACTGCCGGTTCGTGCGGCGATGCGCGTTAGAGCATCGACACGACTGCCAGGATGCCCGCAGCGGCGATCAGCAGCGCATCCGCCGCGCGATAGAGGCGCAGGGCCTTGCGGATGTCCTGCGCGGTCGCCTCGCGGCGGCCGTCGCCCATATAGGCATCCTCGACGGCGACCCCGCCATAGACGCGCGGGCCGGCCAGCGACAGTCCGAGCGCGCCGGCCATGGCTGCCTCGGGCCAGCCGGCGTTGGGCGAACGGTGGCGGCGGGCGTCGCGCTTCACGGTCTGCCATGCCCTGCCGGCTTCCGTACCAGGAACGAGGAACGTCGCTCCCACCAGCAGCAGCGCCGAGAGGCGCGAGGCCGGCAGGTTGATGAAATCGTCGAAGCGCGCTGCCGCCCGGCCGAACTGCTCGTGTCGCGGCGTGCGGTGTCCGATCATCGAATCGGCGGTGTTTGCCGCCTTGTAGGCGACCCCGCCGGCCAATCCGCCCACGCCCAGCCAGAAGGCCGGCGCGACGACGCCGTCGGAAAAATTCTCGGCGAGGCTCTCGATCGCGGCGCGGCACACGCCGGCTTCGTCCAGCCGTTCGGGATCGCGGCCGACGATCATCGATACCGCCTTGCGCCCCTCGGCGAGCCCGCCGCTTTCGAGCGCGTCGGCCACGGCCTTGACGTGGTCGTAGAGGCTCTTCTGGGCGAGCAGGGCGGATGCGAGCACCGCCAGAACCAGCATCGCCGCCAGCGACGAGGGCAGTACCGCCTCGAGCAGCAGCCCGGCGAGGGCCGGCACGCCGACGATCGCCAACAGCGCCAACACGCCCTGGCGGCGCCGGCGCTCGGCGCTGTCGGCGTCATGATTGAGGTGGCGGTCGAGCGCTGC
Source organism: Rhizobiaceae bacterium (assembly GCA_016793565.1). Classification (GTDB taxonomy): domain Bacteria; phylum Pseudomonadota; class Alphaproteobacteria; order Rhizobiales; family Rhizobiaceae; genus JAEUMA01. The sequence continues at coordinate 662 of JAEUMA010000768.1, read as the reverse complement.
TATCAGGCTGCCGATCCAGGTCACGGGATGACCTAGCGCGCGAAAAAGGCGGTCGGGATAGCCGACGAAATACTCGATCACGAGCGCGACGAATGCGAGCGGAAATGCCATGATGCCTGAGAGGGGAGTGTTAGCGGTGGAGCATGGCGGCAGCCTGGAGCGCGCGCGGGCGCTGTTTCCACATGCGCCGGAACCGCTCGTCGATCTGTCGACCGGGATCAATCCGCACTCCTATCCGCTTTTCGATCTGCCCGCTACCGTCCACCAGCGATTGCCCGAGCCGACGCGGCTGGCGGAGCTTCTGCGCGTCGCCGGGGCAATCTACGGTCTGGCCGAAAAGGACGGGATCGTCGCTGCGCCGGGAACGCAGATCCTGCTTCCGCGCGTGATGAGCCTGATCCCGCCCGGCCGCTGCGCGGTGCTGGGGCCGACCTATGCCGAGCATGCTCGGGCGGCAGCCATAGCCGGCCACGCGGTGAGCGAGGTGGTGGCGTTCGAAGCGCTGGCCGACCACGACCTTGCCGTGGTGGTGAACCCCAACAATCCGGACGGCAGGCTGATTCCGGTTGAGACGCTGGCAGAACTCGCCCGCCATCTGGCGGCGCGCGGCGGGCTCTTGGTGGTCGACGAAGCCTTCATGGATGTCGGCCCGCCGGTGGCCG
>JAEUMA010000765.1 GCA_016793565.1 Rhizobiaceae bacterium | reverse complement strand
GCCGCGCCCAGCCGGTGCAAGCCGGCGGCGATCGCCTCCTCGCCCTGCTCGGGCAGCATGCCGGCCAGCAGCGGCAGCGTGAAGCGCATTCCGGCCACGGCGGCGGCGCGGGCGACCTCGCGCGCGGGACCGAGCGCCTTCAACCGCGCTTCGAGGATGTTCTCCAGCACCGATGTGTGATCCGCCGTCGCGTCGTGCGCCAGCGCGTTGGCGGCGGATGCCGTGTTGGTCGCCATCCAGGAGCACATTTCCTCGATGAACAGCGGAACGCCCGCCGAAAGGCGCTGCATCAATTCCAGCATCTCGGGAGCAGCGCCGGCTTCCTTGGGCAGCATCGCGTCGATCGCCAACCTGGCGTCGCTCTGTTCCAGTGGTTTCAGCCGGATGCGCCTCAAGCCTTCCGGCCTCAGCCAGCCGGCTGTTTCCGGGCGGGCGGTCGCGACCAGCATGGCCGGGCAGTTGGGAACGAAGCCCGCCAGTTCCACCAGCAGCTGGCGCGAGGTCGGGTCGATCCAGTGGATGTCTTCGATCACCAGCAGCAGCGGTCCGGTGGCGCACATGGCCTCCAGCCCGCGCCGCACGGCGCCGCTCGCGCGCCGGCGGATGGTCTCTACGTCGGCCTCGCGCAGGGCGGGATCGCTCGCCTCGGCTCCCAGCAGAAGCGCGAAGATATCTGCGATCTCCGGGTCGTTGATGCCGTGGCTGCGGAACACTTCTGTGATCCCCGGCACGGTGGGCTTTTCGGTGCCCGGCAGTTCGTTCTGAAAGTTCTGCGCGAGCGGGTGAAGCGTGGAATGGGTACCGCCAGGCATGCACTGGAACAAAAGCAGCTTGCCGCGCTGGAAGCGCGCGAGCCGCCGCACCTCGTGCAACAAGCGCGACTTGCCGATGCCGGCCTCGCCCTCGAGCAAGACGACCGCGCCCCGACCCGCCGCCGCCTGCTTCCAGGCTTGCTCCAGCTCGCCGAACTCCTGCCGGCGGTCAATGAACGGGCTGGTCATGCGGCCGAAGGCGAAGAAACGATCGACCTCCCGCTTGTGGCTCGCCGCGCGCCAAACCCTTTCCGGCGCCGGAAAGCCCTTGATGGGATGTTCGCCCTGGTAGACGAAGGCGTGCGAGCGCCGGGCGATGTTGCGCGTCTGGTTGGAGACAAGCACGGTGTCCGGCGCGGCCAGAGTCTGCAACCGCGTCGCCATTGCGAAGGCGGCGCCTGTGACGCTTTCCTGCACCGACCGCGCGTTCTCGTGAACCAGGATCACTGACGTGGCTATGCCGACGCGCACATGCAGGTCGCTGCGCTGCTTTTCATGGCTGACGCGCCGGCAGCCTTCGACAATGGCCAGCCCGGCCCGGATTGCCAGGGAGGCTGCGTCCTTCGCGTCGATTTCCATCGGGAAAAGGGCGATGCCGCCATCGCCCGCCTCCAGCCGAAGGTCGCCGGAGCTGGCGGAGATGGCGTCACGCGCCATCCCCTGGAACGAGGCCATCAGCTCCTGGAACTCCTCGATGTCCATGCGGGCGAGCAGGTCCGTCGAGCCGACCAGGTCGTAGGAAAGCACGGTGAGCGTACCGCGTTCGTTGCGAGCGCCGTTGGCCGGCTCGCCCTCGCGCGCAGGCGTATCGACATCGGCACCGCGTGCCGCGACATTGGCCCGATCCTCCGACATGCGCCGGTCCTCGCTGGCGGGTCGGGCGCAGTGTAGCAAAAAGCGGCGGCTGTCGTCAGGCGGATCTGTCGGCGAGCTTAACGTTGGCGCAGGTTGCGCCCGCAAGCCTAATTGTAGCTTTCGGGCGCCTTCCTGAGCTGACGGAACTGCGCCCCGTCATGTCCGAACCACACCTGGGCGCCCGTCTGCTTCGCCAGTTTCCGGATGCGCTCGACGGTCGCAAGATAGCCGACGCTGTCGACCAGCACGCCCGCCGCCCGCGCTGGAGGCCCATAATTCTCAGCGCAATAGATGGTGTCCGACGCGATGATGAGGTCGCCGCTTCCCCGCAGGCTGAGATGCAGTCCGAGCATGCCGGCGGCGTGGCCGGGTCCGAAATTCAGCACGCGTACGCCGGTCTGCAGTTCGAAATCGGGAGCCGCCCGCTCCACAGGCTGGAAATCCAGGCCGAGCTTAACCCAGTGATCGGTGTCGTCCCAGATATAGGGCCCGTCGCGATCGCCGCGCGCATAGGCCAGCAGGCAGGCGGAGAGCTCGTCGGCATGCACGACGACCCGCGCGTTGGGGAAGAACTCAAGCCCGCCGGAGTGATCGTTGTGCAGGTGCGAGAGCACGATCGTGCGCACCTGCTCGGGCGCGACGTCGATCCGCGCGAGTTGCGCCACCACCGAGTTCTCCGCGCCGCCGGAGTAGGGGAAATGCTCCTGGAATTCGTGCGGCCAGCGCCCGTCCGGGCCCATGCAGTCGGGATGGCAGCCGGTGTCGAACAGGATGCCGCCGTCAGGGTGGTCGATATAGAAGCCCGGCACGGGAAACTCGACGAATTGCGCCGGTGGCGTCGGGTCGCTGCTCGAAGCCAGCCGCCACTTGGCGACGATGAGCGAACGGTCCATGTGCATGCGGCCGAGATCGAGCACGTAGAGACGCATCGGATTTGCCCTTCAAGCGCGTGACAGCAAAAAGCGGGCCGGGAACGCCGCGAGGACGCCGCCCGGCCCGCCTCAGACTACAGGATCAGAAGTCGAATTTGTCGATGTTCTCGGTTGTGAACACCAGTGGCGCGCCGAGCAGAACCTGCAGGCCACGGCTGTCGGCGAACGGCTTGAACTTGCCGAGGCGGCCGGCGTCGAACTCCTGGTCGAGCTTGATTTCGCCCTTTGCGAGCGCGCGCGCCACATAGACCGTCAGGTAGCCGTGGTCGGACGGGTTCCACAGAACGGCGCTCTTGATCACGCCTTCCTTCAGATAGGGGCGGATGACGTTGGGCGTGGAGTTGCCCACCACCGCGACCTTGCCGGTCAGGCCCATCTGCTTGACCGCCTCGGCGGCACCCGGAAGCGCGACGGTGGTGATCGCGAAGATGCCCTTCAGGTCCGGGCGGCTCTTCAGAAGGTCCTGGGTCTGCTGGAAGGCGAGCTGCTGGTCTTCCTGGCTCTGGCGTACGTCGACGATGTTGATGCCGGGGTGCTTCTCGGCGATGCGCTTGCGCATGGCTTCCAGCCAGGCGCTCTGGTTCGGAGCCGTCAGCGTGGACGTAACGACCGCCACATCGGCGGTCTCGCCGACCTGCTTGACCATTTCCTCGACGAGCTGGGCGCCGAAATCGTCATAGTTGACGAAGTTGACGAACACTTCGCGGAACTCCGCATCGCCGTCCCAGGTCATGACGTGGGTACCGGCATCCTTGGCCTTCTTCAGCACCGGAACGATAGCCGCCGGATCGTTGGACGCCACCGCGATGACGCTCGGCTGCGCGGCGAGCGCGTTGTCGATCATCTCGATCTGCTTGTCGACCTGGTCGACGGTCGGCCCCTGCCAGATCACGCTGGTGGAATCGGCGAGTTCCTTGGAAGCCTCGTCGACGCCGAGCTTGACGGCGTTGTAATAGGGTACGCCGACGATCTTCGGCATCATAAGAACGCTGGTTTCCTGCGCCATGGCGCTGCCGGCGCCCATCACGACGGCCGCGGCGAAGCCCAGCGTCGTTGCCCAGCGGGCGGTCTTTCTCAACTCAAGCATCATGTTTCTCCTCCTAGGTTGATTTCTACTGCGTGGGTGATCTTCCCGAACCGGCGGGCATGGCACTGCCGTGCGCGGATGCCTCCCCGCCGGGAGCCGTTGACGCCGAAGCCGTCTGCACGGCGTCCGGAAGCTTCGAGGTTGCTGGCAGCAGCTCCAGCAGCCGGTTCATGATGACGGCCAGGATCAGCAGCGCACCGATCAGCACGGCCTGGATGTCGGTCTGGATGAACGCCAGCGTCATGCCGTTGCGCACCAGCCCGATGGTGACCAGGGCGAGCATCACGGCGACGATCGACCCGCGTCCCCCGGTGATCGGAATGCCTGCCAGCACCACGATGGTGATGGCGTCGAGTTCGTAGCCCGTGCCGGCATTGGCCTTGGCGCTCGATACGCGCGACACGAAGATCAGCGCGGCGGCTGCCGCGAACAGGCCGGAAAGCGCATACGCCGAAAGCTTGGCGCGCTGGACCTTCAGGCCCGAGAAGCGGGCCGCGATCTCGTTGGCGCCGACCGAATAGATGGTGCGCCCGAAGATGGTGTGGCGAAGCACGACCCCGACCGCGATCGCGGCCGCCACCAGCACGACGAGCTGGACAGGCACGCCCATCACCATTCCCTGTCCGAGCCAGGCGAAGTCCTCGCCGACCGGGAACGCCTCGCCGCCCGATATGCCGAGCGCGATGCCCCGGTACACGGCCAACGTTGCCAGCGTGGCGATGATGGCGGGCAGGCCGAGCCGCGTGACGACGACGCCGTTCAGCGCGCCGGCGGCCACCCCGAGCAGGAGGACGAGCGCCGCCGCGGGCAGCACGGGCATGCCGGCGGAAACCAGCAGCCCCATCGCCACCGCGCACAGCGCCATCACGGAACCGACCGAGAGGTCTATGCCGCCGGAGATCACCACCACCGCCATGCCGAGGGAGAGAAGGCCGATTTCGGCCATGAAGCGGCTGGCGTTCAAAAGGTTGCGCACCGAAAGGAAGTGCGGCGACAGGAAGGACATGCCGATCAGCACCGCCACCAGGGCGATCGCCAGGATGATGATATGCGCCTTCTCGCTCTCGTTGCGGCGTGCGGGGCTGCTCATGACGGCGCTCCGTCACGCAGGCGGCGCAGTCCGTCGAAGAAGCGGACGCGGTCGAGCAGCACGGCGGCGAGCACGAAGCCGCCCATCATCGCCTGTTCCCACAGCGAGCTCACGCCCAGGAAGACCAGCGCCGTCGAGGCGAAGCTGATCACGAGCGCGCCGAGCAGCGTGCCGAGCACGGTCCCGCTGCCGCCGAAGATGCTGGCGCCGCCGACCACAACGGCCGTGATGACGGCGAACTCGAAGCCCATTCCGGCATTCGACTGGATGACCGTGAAGCGGCTGGCGAACAGAAGGGCGGCGATCCCGACCAGCACGCCGTTGAGGGTAAAGGCGAGCAACTGGATCCGCGTGATGCTGACGCCGGCCAGCCGCGCGGCGTGCGGGTTGGAGCCGACGGCGAACAGTTCGCGCCCGACGCGGGTGTTGGCGAGGAGGAAGCCGCCGGCGACGTAAAGCAGGATCGTGACGATCACCGGGTTGGGTATGCCCATCAGCGTGCCCTGGCCGATCGCGCCGAAGCTCGCGGGCAGGTCGTAGATCCAGGTGCCGCCGGTGAAGAAGATCAACAGCCCGCGATAGATGCTGAGCATGCCGAGAGTGACGACGATGGAGTGCACCGAAAAGGTCGTTACTAGCGCGCCGTTGACGAAGCCGAGCGCGCCGCCGGCAGCGGCCGACATCAGGGCGATCTCGGCCGCGCCCCAGCCGGCCTTGGCGGCAAGGCCGCACAGCGTGGCGCAGATGGCGAGGATGGCCCCAACCGACACGTCGATCTGCCCGATGACGATCAGCAGCAGCATACCGAGCGCGGCGATGGCCACGTGCGAGGCGTTGATGGGGATGTCGCGCAGATTGGCAAGGCTGAGGAAGCCCGGCGCCACCACCGCCAGCACCAATAGCAGTGCCAGCATGAAAGCGACGAGGGAGATCGGGCGCTGGAGGTCAGGCCGCATGGGCGGAACCTCCCCCGCTGGCGGCGTGCATGATGGTCTCGGCGCTAGTGCCGCGCGGATACTCGGCCGCGATGCGGCCGGCATGCATCACCAGGATGCGGTCCGACATGCCCATCAGCTCATGCAGGTCGGACGATATCAGCAGGATGGCGAGACCCCGGCCGGCCATCTCGTCGATGAGCGCATGGATCTCCGCCTTGGCGCCGACGTCGACGCCCTGTGTCGGCTCGTCGAGGATGAGCAGCTTGGGATCGGTGGCCAGCCATTTCGCCAGCACCACCTTCTGCTGGTTGCCGCCTGAGAAGGCCGACGCGGACAGGTCGGCGCGGGGAGGGCGGATGCGCAGCGCCTCGATGAAACGCCTGGCGACGGAGCGCTCCTTGTCGCCGGAGATGAAACCGCCGCTGGAGACGTTGCCCAGGCTGGCTAGGCTGGTGTTGCGGGCGACGGAGAAGGGAAGCACAAGGCCCTGCGTCGAGCGGTCTTCCGGCACCAGCGCCACTCCGGCGCGGATGCGGCTCTCGGCCTCGCCGTCCAGCGGCGAACTGTTGAGAAGAACGGCGCCCGTGCTCTGCGACAGTCCCAGAATCGCCTGCGCGACGTCGGAGCGGCCGGCGCCGACCAGGCCAGCCATGCCGACGATTTCGCCGGCGCGCACGGTCAGACTGACGTCGCGAAAAGCCTTGCCGCTGGAGAGGTTCCGGGTCTCCAGAACGACCGCGCCGGTCGGATGGGAAGTGCGCTTGTAGAGCGGCTGGGCCACCCGGCCGACCATCTGCGACACGATCCAGTTCTCGTCGACGCTGGCCGTCGGCGCGGACGCGACCCGCAGCCCGTCGCGCATCACCGTGATCTGATCGGTGACCTGGAAGATCTCCTCCAGGCGGTGGCTGATATAGACGATGGCCGTGCCTTCGGCGCGCAGCTTCTGCACGATGGCGAACAGCCGCTGCACGTCCGCGTCGGTCAAAGCGGCGGAAGGTTCGTCCATGATCAGCACGCGCGCCTTGCCGACCAGGGCGCGGGCGATCTGCACGAACTGCGCGCGCGCCTTGCTCAGCGAGCCGACCTTGACGGCCAGCGGCATGTCGATGCCGAGATCGGCGAAAAGGGTCTCGGCCTTGCCGCGCATGGCGGGCCAGTCGAGCAGGCCCGCCCCGCGCGACAGCGTGTGCGAAAGAAAGAGGTTGTCGAGGACCGACAGGTCCGGGCAGAGGGCCGGCTCCTGGTGGATGGTGGCCACGCCGGCGTCCTGCGCCTGTCGCGGCGTGCGGAAGCGCTGCTCGACGCCGCCGATCCGCACCACGCCGTGGTCGGGCCGCACCGCGCCGCCGAGCACCTTCATCAGCGTGCTCTTGCCGGCGCCGTTCTCGCCCAGAAGCGCGTGCACGCTGCCGGCCTCGACGGCGAAGTCGACTCCTTTCAGCGCGGCGACGCCGCCGTAGGACTTGGCTATGCCCTCCATCTGAACCAGTGGCATGGCGTGTCGATCCTCCCTCGAACCGTCCTCCCGGTCAGTGGATCAACATGCCGCCATTGACGTCGATGGTGGCACCGGTGACGTAGTCCGAGAGGTCAGAGGCGAGGAAGAGGTAGATGCGCGCCACGTCGATGGCGTCGCCCAGGCGGTTGAGCGGAATGCCCTTGAGGATCTCGGTGCGCATGCTGTCGGTCAGCTTGCCGCCGGTGATGTCGGTCTGGATGAGGCCGGGCGTGACCGCATTGACGCGGATGCCGCTCGGGCCGAACTCGCGCGCCATCGCCTTGGCGAGGCCGAGCACGCCGGCTTTCGCGGCGGAATAATGCGGCCCGCCGAAGATGCCGCCGCCGCGCTGCGCCGAGACCGACGACATGCAGGCGATCGAGCCGCCGCCCATCTCCTTCATGTGCGGGATGAAGGCCTGGCTGAGATACAGGACCCCGCTGAGGTTCACGTCGATCACGCGTCCCCAGTTGTCGGGCGAGATTTCCAGCGTCTTGAGCGGTTGCGTGATGCCGGCATTGTTGATCAGGATGTCGACACGTCCGAACGCCTTGGCCGCGCCGGCCGCCGCCGCGTTGCACGAGGACGGATCGGTGACGTCGCAGGCGATGCCGATATGACCGCTGCCGGGAAGCGACGCTGCGGTGGCATCGCTGGCGCCCTGGTCGAGATCGAGGATCGCCACGCGTGCCCCATGCTCGGCGAACAGTTGCGCGGTGGCGCGGCCGATGCCGCGCTGGCTGGCTGCGCCGGAGATGACGGCGCTCTTGCCCTTGAGTAGCATTGTGTATTCCTCCCGCGCGAACCGGCGCCACAAGCGTGGCGGGCGCGACGAACCCGATTGTTCCTGCTGTCGGTGTTGCCCGCTCTTGGCCTAGGCAACGCCCTTGCTCCTCCTGCAGGCAGCGTCGGAGTAGCTTGCGGCCTGGTGGGCTTCAAACGCGAAGTTTACATCGCGTGTTGAATCTGATTCAACAAAGCATGCTGAACAGCACGTCCCTTCCGGCCATACGAGCGTTCGAGGCGGCTGCGCGCCTCGGCTCTTTTCGCGCCGCTGCGGCCGAGCTCAACCTGTCGCCCAGCGCTGTGAGCCACGCCATCATCAAGCTGGAGCGCAGCCTGGGAACGAGCCTGTTCGACCGCACCACGCGTTCGGTTCGCCTCACCGTCGACGGCCAGACGCTTATGCGCCACGCGACGGCCGCGTTCGAGGAACTGCGCCGTGGCATAGAAAGCGTCTCGATCCGCCGCGCCGGCCTGCTG
>JAEUMA010000753.1 GCA_016793565.1 Rhizobiaceae bacterium | reverse complement strand
CCGAATCCGTGCTTCATGAAGCCGTAGACGATCACCGTCCCGATCACCAGGAGCGCCAGCGCGAAGGTGACGATGATGTGGCTGGTGACGGTGAAGAAGTAGGGGAACAGGCCGATCAGGTTGGCGACCAGCACGAACATGAAAAGCGAAAACACCAGCGGGAAGAACCGCATGCCCTGAGAGCCGGCCGCGTCGCGCAGCATGGAGGCCACGAATTCGTAGGACATCTCCGAAACGGACTGGAGACGGCTCGGGATCAGGCCGCGATTGCTGGTGGTGAGAAACAGGAAGCCGGCAGCGACGACCGCCGAGGCCACCATGAAGCCGGAAGAGTTGGTGAACGAGAAGTCGAGCCCGCCGATCTCGATCGGCACCCATTTGGTGATATGAAACTGATGGATCGGGTCGTTCGACACGCCAGTGCCCCTCACCTTCCGTTGCGCCGCGGCGCGTTCAATTCCTGTCCGTCCCGCCGTCTTTCGGCGGCACCCTAACCCCGCCTTCGGCGACCATGCCCGCCGAACGCAGCACGTTCAGCACACCGGCCGCGAAACCGAGCAGCAGAAAGACGATCAACCCCCACGGAGACGTACCCGCATACCTGTCGATCACCCAGCCCAAACCTGCACCGACCGCTATTCCGGCGATGAACTCGCTGGAAAGCTTGAATGCCTGGCCGTAGCCGGTCTTGCCACTTGCCCTCGCGCCTTCCCCAACCTGCTGCTGAGGACGCTTCGTATCGAGAGAAGCTTCCAGCGCACGCCGTCGACGTTCGAGGTCATCGCCGCGGTCATCGGGAGCCGTGCTTTTCCGGGGTTCGGCGGGTCCGCCTGGCGCATGCGGTGCAGCCATCGCAACCTCCCAGCCCGGCCGCGACGTCGCCGTCCGTCCGCTTCAAAGTCGGCCGCAACATAGTTAGAGGCCATGCCCCCGTCAAGCCACGGAATAGCCGCAATCGACCTGAAATTATAGCAATAAAATCAATATATTACCGAGGTGCGACATGTTGCCCGGCGAAACCCGCCCGCGCTGGCGGCCGAATCCCCCGGTAGGAACTAGCTCCAGCCGCCGCCATAGGTGCGGTAGAAGATGTGCAGGCCGATCTTCTTCATCTTCTCCATGGAGCGCGCCCAGCGGGGGCTGACATAGGTTGCATAGTAGTGCGTCGAGGACGCAACTTCCGGGAGGAAGATCTTTCCGGCCGTCACCGCCATCGCGATTTCCTCGGCAATGCGATAGTTTGACGGGCTGGCAATGCGGTCCTTGATGCCATCGCAGGCGAAGGAGAACTGACAGCGGTTCTTCCAGTTGTCGTTCTGGTAGACAACGCCGCAGATGGTCGACGGATAGGCTGGGTTGCGCACGCGGTTCAGCACGACCTGGGCGACTGCGGCCTGCCCGCGCAGGCTCTCGCCGCGCGCCTCGAAATAGATGGCCGTCGCCAGGCATTTCTGCTCGGCGGAGCTGAAGACGGAGGCCGGCAGCGGCTTCTTCATCCAGTCGTGATCGCCATCGGCCAGCGGCGGAACGAAGCGCCCGCCGTTAGGATCATCGTCGCGCAGCAGCGTCTCGAAGGGCGAGGTCTTGGCGTAGTCGGGCTCCGGCGGCGCATAGGCCGTCGCCAGCACGTCGGCCGTCTCATTGGTCACCAGCGGCGCCAGGATGGCCGGAACGCCGGGATCGCGAGGACGCTCCTCACGGGCATGGAACGCCGCTGCAATCTGGATTTCCTTGCCTTCCACCTCGCTTCTGGCAAAGGCCATCTTCGGCGCCTCGACCTGCGAGGGTTCAAGCAGGCTGGTTCTCTGGAAGACAGAACCGGCATTGAAGGCCTTGGGCGGCGCAACCGGCGCGATCCGCAACAGCCTGCCCTTCTTGTCGGCGCGGACGACGCGGGTTTCGTCGGGCGTGAGTTCGTTCGAAGATTTGCCGCGGAAGGACACCGCGCCGATGCCGGGCGCCTCGACGCCCGATCCCGACATGGCGGAACCGGTGACGGTGCCGTCGAGGAACGGCATCTCGGCCGCGTGGACGGAACCTGCCACGGAACGTTGCACGAAGGCCGCCCAGCGAGCGCCGCTCGCCTCGCTCCCGCCGATCATGCTGGCCATGTCCTGATAGGCGAGCCCGGTCGGAAAGCCGATCCAGATACCGATGCCCACAACCAGCGGGGAAGCGCAGGAGCGACCGGAGGTTAAGATTTGGCTCAGCCGCCGTACAAGTCGTCGATGCAAGGAAACGCTCCACAACGCAACTGCCGCACAGGCCTGCGAAAGTGATGCATTAACCTTGATGAAGCCTTAACGGGCCGCCGCGCGCTTCCCGTCAACCAGGCTTGCGAGCCCGCCCGGCAAAGGGGTTGTCCGACGCGCGCAGCACCAGCCTGATCGGGACGCCGGGCATATCGAAGGAATCGCGCAGCGAATTGACCAGGTAACGCACATAGGATTGCGGCATCGCCTCCGGCCGGGAGCAGGAGACCACGAAACCCGGAGGTCGCGTCTTGGCCTGGGTGATGTACTTGATCTTCAGGCGGCGGCCGGCGACGGCCGGCGGCGGGTGGTGCGCGATGATACCTTCGAGCCAGCGATTGAGGCGCCCCGTCGAGATGCGCCTGTTCCAGGTCTTGTGCGTTTCGATGATCGCTTCCATCAAGCGATCAAGACCGCGCCCCGTCTCGGCCGACACGGTCACGGCGCGGATGCCGCGAGCCTGCGGCAGCAGACGGTCGGTCTTCTCGCGCAGTTCGGCCAGATGCTGCTGCGGATTGTCGATCAGATCCCATTTGTTGAAGGCGATCACCGGCGCCCGGCCCTCGCGCACGATCAGATCGGCAATCTGCAAATCCTGCTTCTCGAAGGGGATAGTGGCGTCGAAGACGATCACGACGATCTCGGCGAAACGGATGGCGCGCAGCCCGTCGGCAACCGACAGCTTCTCCAGTTTTTCCTGGACCTTCGCCTTGCGGCGCATGCCGGCGGTGTCGAACAGCCGGATGCGGCGGCCGCGCCAGTCCCAGTCGACGGAAATGGAGTCCCGCGTGATGCCGGCCTCCGGACCGGTCAACAGGCGCTCCTCGCCGATCAGCGCATTGATCAGCGTGGATTTTCCGGCGTTCGGCCGGCCGACTACCGCAATCCGCAGCGGCTTGCTGTCGTCGTAAGCGGCTTCCGTCTCGTCGTCGGGGTCGGCGATGTCCTCGCCGATCAGCACTTCCGCAGCAGCTTCGTCCGACGCATCCTCGTCCTCGCCGAAGGCGCGCTCTTCGCCCAGCGCCGCGATGATTGCCTCGCGAAGGTCTGGCAGGCCCTGGCCATGCTCGGCCGAGATGGGCACCGGCTCTCCCAGCCCGAGTTCCCAGGCCTCCAGCATACCGCCTGAAGCGCCGCGCGCCTCGGCCTTGTTGGCGACCAGCACGACCGGCTTGCCGGAACGGCGCACGACCTCGGCGAAGGTGCGGTCGTCCGGCAGGACGCCGGCCTTGGCGTCCATCATGAAAAGTACGAGGTCAGCCTCATCGATCGCCGTCTCGGTCTGCGCGCGCATGCGTCCCGACAGCGTCTCCGGCGCACCCTGTTCGAGCCCGGCCGTGTCGATGACCTCGAATTCCAGATCGTAGAGCCTGGCGGCGTGGATGCGCCGGTCGCGCGTCACGCCCGGCGTGTCGTCGACGATCGCCAGCTTGCGGCCCGCCAGCCGGTTGAAAAGCGTCGACTTGCCGACATTGGGACGGCCAACGATGGCGAGCTTGTACGACATGACGGCCCTTAGGAGCCGCTGCCGGCGCCACGGATCAGGTCGGCCATCATGGTGGCGCGCTCGCGCGCGTTGCGCGGCGCGGCCTGGTCGTTCTCGATCAGTTCGAAGAGACGAAGCGCCTCGGTCGCGTTGCCCGCCTTCCAGGCCGACAGCCCGATCGCCTCGCGAGCCGAGAAGCGCAGCGGATGGGTGTCGGCGGTCATCGGTTCCAGCCGGGAAGCGACGTCGTCGTAGCTGCCGTGGTCGACCATGATGAAGCCCGACCGCAGCTTGGCCATGTCGCGCAGGACTTCCGGTACGGAAGCGTCCGCCGTGACCGCGTCGAAGGCCGAAACGGCGCCCTGGAAGTCGCCCTTGTCTAAAAGCACGGTGGCTGCGCGCATGCGCGCCAGGATCGGATACGCGCCGTAGCCGCCCTTCTCCAGTTCGTTGAACGCAGCCAGCGCCTCGTCGGGCTTGCCGTCGGTCGCCAGAGAAAGCGCTTGCGAGAAGGCGTCGCCGGAGCGGTTCGCGCGTGACGCCGTCCAGTAGTCCCATGCGACCCAGGCGGCGGTGCCCAGGATGACCGCCAACGCCAAAGCAATGCCGATCGGACCGTAGCGGTCCCACAGCGCCTTGGCCTGCGCGCGGCGCATCTCCTCGTTGACTTCGCGGATGAAACTGTCGTCGGACATGAAAAACCGTGTGTAGGCCGGTGCCGGCGTTCGTGGACCCGCGTTTTATCCGAATTTCGGGCGCATGGAAGGGGTTGGCCCGAAAAACCCGCGGCAAGGCCCGGAATCGCATGCTTGCCATATTTGCCGGCTAGGCGCGAATGCCGCGTTCCAGCCAAGATCCGTTCATGCGCATTGCGTTCAGAGTTGCCGCCGCCGTTCTGTCCATCGCCGTCCCGGCATCGGCGCAAACGCCGGCCGCCGCTCCGCAATATGTCATCATCTCCTTCGACGGCGCGCACGACCTGGCGCAGTGGCAACGAAGCCGCACGCTGGCAGCCCGCACCGGAGCGGACTTCACCTACTTCCTCTCCTGCGTGTTCCTGCTTTCGCCGGAAACGCGCCACCACTACAGCGCGCCCGGCAAAAGCGCCGGCAGTTCCAATGTCGGCTTCGCGCGCTCGCGCGAGGAAGTCGCGGCGAGGCTGAACCAGATCCGCCTGGCAAGCTCGGAGGGACACGAGATCGCCTCGCACGGCTGCGGCCATTTCGACGGCAAGGGCTGGACGAAGCGGCAATGGCTGGCGGAATTCGACGCCTTCTCCGACATCGTCCGGAACGCCTATACGCTCAACCGGCTGGCGCCGGAGCCGGCCGACTGGCAGCGGACGGCCACCGCGATCCACGGCTTTCGCGCGCCCTATCTGTCGACCGGTCCGGCACTCTACGAAGCGCTGAAGGAGCGCGGGTTCCGATACGACGCCAGCGGCGTCTCCTCCGGGCCGGAGCTTCCGAAAGCGGGCCCGGTCGCGCGCTTCTCCCTGCCGCAGATCCCGGAAGGGCCGTCGGCGCGCCGGGTCATCGCGATGGACTACAACCTGTTCGTCCGCCATTCGGGCGGCTTCGAGCGGCCCGACGATGCGCCGGCCTTCGAGGAACGCGCGTTCGCCGCGTTCATGAACGCCTTCGAGCATGAGTATGACGGCCATCGCGTGCCGCTGCAGATAGGCTTTCACTTCACGCTGATGAACGGCGGCGCATACTGGCGAGCGCTCGAACGCTTCGCGGAGGACGTCTGCGTGCGCCCGGACGTGCGCTGCGTCAGCTATCGCGACTATATCGACGAGATTTCCCCACCGAAGGCATCGGCGGGCGGCTGAAGCCCTATTCCGACACCGCCGCCTGTTCGCCTTCACGCGCCGCCCGCTCCAGATAGCGCCGGTCGATGTCGGGCAGCGGCGCTCCCTCCAGTGTGGCCTCGAAGGCGCGCAGGCGCTTGTAGATGGAGATCAGCTCGACAATCGTCGGCCAGGAATTGACGAGATACTGGAACGAGTTCGCCACCTGACTGAAGGCCGAGACGATCTGCTGGAAGATGCCGAAGGTGATCTTTCCGACCGCGATGGTCGGAACCAGGATGAGAGTGGCGAAGACCACATCCGCCTGCAAGTAGAGATAGCGCACGACGTCGAAGTAGACGTAATGCAGGTAGAGGCGGAAATAATTCTTTCGCACGTTGCTGAATAGCTCAGCCAGGGTCGGCGGTTGTGCACGATTCGGATCGTCCTCGCCGTATACCAGTTCCTTGCGGAACGCGGCCTCGACGCGCTGGTTGCGGAATTCCAGGCCCGGAAGCTTGATGCCAACGACCGCCAGCAGGACGGTGCCGAACAGCGACCAGGCGATTGCGGCGACCACCAGCGGATAGGGTATGGCGCCGACGACCGGCAGCCCGGTGACGTGTGTCGACAAGCCG
>JAEUMA010000670.1 GCA_016793565.1 Rhizobiaceae bacterium | reverse complement strand
TTCCTTTTTCCATGCCAGCTGGAACCTGCTGGCAAAAAAGGCCGCTCCGGTCGGGGCGACCTTCGTCTTCGCCTACAATCTCGTCGCCTGCATCCTTTATGCGCCGTGGGTCGTCTATCTCCTCGTCCAAGGAAGAATCGGCTGGACCTGGATGGCCGTGGCTTTCGTTCTGCTGAGTGGGGTGATCCATCTGGCCTACAGCCTGTGCCTGCAGCGGGGTTATCAGGTTGCCGACCTGTCGGTGGTCTACCCCGTCGCGCGGGGCACCGGGCCGATGCTCTCGACGGTCGGCGCGTTCCTGATCCTCGGCGAGACGCCGACCGGGGCAGGGCTGCTGGGGCTTACCCTGGTCGTCGCCGGAATCCTGCTCATCGCCACGCAAGGCAGGCTGGCGGCTTTCCTGCGGCCGGGCGGTCAGGCCGGCGTCCGCTGGGGAACCGCCACCGGCGCTCTCATCGCCTCCTATACGGTGGTGGACGCCTATTCCGTGAAATCGCTCGGCGTGGCGCCCGTGGTGCTGGACTGGTTCTCCAACCTCCTGCGCTTCTTCCTGCTGTTGCCCTACGTCATGGCCAATCCGCGGCGGGCTCTCGACGCAATGCGCGGATACTGGTGGATCGCCTTCGGTGTGGGGCTGCTGTCGCCGGCCTCCTACATCCTTGTTCTCGCTGCTTTGTCGGACGGCGCGCCGCTCAGCCTCGTCGCGCCGATGCGCGAAATGTCGATGATGGTCGGCGCGCTGATGGGGATGGTGATCCTGCGCGAAAAAGTCGGCCCGTGGCGGCTGTTCGGCTGCGCGGTGCTGATCGGCGGCGTGATGTTGCTGTCCTCGTCGTAAAAGATTGGACGCCTGTCCCGGTACTCAGCGAGGGGCGGCCACCGACCGGAAATGTGGCTTGAGCGTCGTGTAGAGCTCCAGGAAATCGGCGAAGGTGCGGTCGTATGCGCGGGCGTTGCCGGCCGTCGGCTTGAGCGGCTCGGCAAGACGAAGCATGCGCGTGACGTCGTTCCAGTCGACGCCGGCATCGGCGCCGATCGCCGCGACGAAGGCCGCGCCGACGCTGGATCCGTGCGCCGCCTCCAGCGGCTGGACGGGCTGCTGCAGGACGTCGGCGACGATCTGCATCCAGATGCGGCTGCGGCTGCCGCCGTCGGAGGTGAGGAAGCGCCGTGGCGCGTAACCGAGTTCGCGCATGACTTCGATATGATGCCGGAAGCCGAACGCCACCGCCTCCAGCAGCGCGCGCCATAGATGGCCGCGCCCGTGACCGAGGCTCAAGCCGCTGAACACGCCCCGCGCCAGCGGATCGTGGATCGGCGTTTTCTCGCCGAGGAAGTAGGGCAGGCAGAGCACGCCGTCGCTTGCCGGCGCGACCTGCGCGGCGAGAACGTCCAGTGCCGCATGGGGTCTGTGGGCATCAGGCGCGATCGTCGCTGCCAGCCAATTCAGGGCCGAGCCGGTCGACGCCATGCAGCCATTCGGCGCCCAGAGGCCAGGCACCAGATGCGCGTCGAGGAACAGCCGCGCGTCAGGCCGTGCCGTTTCGGACGCCATGATGATGTCGCCGGCGCCTCCGAACTTCAGCAGGACGTCGCCCGGCGAGACGACGCCGGCCGCGAAGGCCGAAGCGATGTGATCGGCCGCTCCGCCGAAGACCGGCAGGCCCTGCGGCAAGCCGCTTTGCGCCGCCGCGGCCTCGTTGACATGGCCCGTCACCTCATGGGCGCGCACGAAGTCGGGAATGGCCGCGCGAGCGACATGTCCGAGAGCCACCAGCTCATCGGCTATCTTGCCTGTCGCCAGCTCGACGAAGCCCGCCTCCAGCGCCCAGTTGAACTCGACCGCGCGGCGGCCGGTCAGTCGGTAGTTGATGTAGTCGTACGACCCGAGCACCGTCGCGACCTGCGAAAAGGTCTCCGGTTCGTGCTTCTCGATCCAGCGCAGCTTCGCGGCGATCAGCTGCTGGTTGATGCCGTTCCCCGTACGTCCCAGGAATGCGTCCGGATCGGCCTCCTGCACTAAGGCCTGCACCTCGGCGGCGCAGCGGCCGTCGCTTTGCTGGATGCTGGGTCGCAGCACTCGCCCATCCTGATCGAGCAGCACCATGGCCGGCACCATGCCAGTGACGCACAGGCCGGCAAGGCTCCGCCTTGCGGAGGGTTCGGCTTGCAGCACTTCGCGCAGCACCGCGCAGGCATTCTGCCACCACTGCTGCGGATCTTCCTCCGCCCAGCCCGGGTATGGCGACGACAGCGTGTTGGGACGTTCCGCGACCGCCACCACCGTGCCCGGTAGGCGCAGCAGTAGCGCGATGGTCGAGGTGGTGCCGATATCGAGGCCGATGACATGCGTGTCGCGTATCATGCAGCGTCGACCGCTTCGCCCGCTAAGTGGCAGAGCACCGTGCTGCCCCCTTTCATCGTCGTTGCTGGTGGCGGCACGTCGCGGCAGAGCTCACGCGCCAACGGACAACGCCCGCGAAAATCGCAGCCGCTGCCGCGATTGAGCAGACTTGGCACTTCGCCCTCCAGAATGTGCGTTTCCTCGATCGGCACGCCCAGCCGCGGCTGGGCGGCGACCAGAAACCGCGTATAGGGATGTTGGGGCGCTTCCAGGATCTGGCGCGTCGTGCCGAGTTCGACGATCCGGCCCATATACATCACCGCCACCCGGTCCGCGACGTGGCGAACCACGGCGAGGTTGTGGGTCACCAGCAGCAGCGCCAACCCGAATTCGCGTTGCAGTCCCGTCAGAAGGTTGAGCGTTGCGCCCTGGATCGAAACGTCAAGCCCGGCCGTCGGCTCGTCGGCGATGATCATGTCGGGCCGCAGCGCGAGCGCGCGCGCCACGCCGACGCGGCGCGCCTGGCCTCCGGAAAGCTCGTGTGGAAAGCGGCGCGCGAAATGCTCGTTGAGGCCGACTTGGGAGAGAAGCCTGAGGCCGGCCTGCTGGGGCGTCTCGCCCCCCGGCGGATCGATGCGGTGGATTGCGAACGGCTCTGTCACCAGTTTCAGGACGTTGAGGCGCGGGCTGAGGCTGGCGACCGGGTCCTGGAACATCATCGACATGCCGCGCGCGCGTCGCTCCAGTGCCGGGCCGGCCTGATGCGTCACATCCTCGCCCTGGAAGGCGATGCGTCCCTTGTGAACCGGAAGCAGACCGATCAGCGCGCGGCCGAGCGTAGTTTTGCCGGAGCCGCTCTCGCCGACTACGGCCAGGGTCTCGCCACGCCGAACGGAGAATGAAACGTCGACCAGCACGTCCACATGGCGCTTTCCGCGCGCCAGAGACGCCACGATCGAGGTGGGCGTATTGAAACGGACACCGAGATTATCGACCTCCAGCAGCGTCGTCATGCCGCCGCCTCCGGAACCGCGTGGCAGCGGGCGATGGCGCCGCTCGGCCCGCGCCGTGGCGACGGGTCCTCCTCCAGGCACCGGGCAGTTGCCACGGCGCAGCGCGGCGCGAACACGCATCCGGGCGGAACATGGAGCAGGTCGGGAACCTCGCCGGCAATCGTCGGCAGGTCGCGCGTCACCTCCGGCAGGAATGACGGGTCGGCGGCCAGCAGGGCACGTGTGTAGGGATGTTGCGGCTGCGCGAAGATCGCTTCCGCCACGCCCTGTTCCACCACGGTACCCGCATACATCACGACCACATCGTCGCAGAGTTGCGAGACCAGCGCGAGACTGTGCGAGATGAAGAGGATGGCGCTGCCGATCTCGCGTTGCAACTGGCGCAAAAGCGCGACGATCTGCATCTCGGTAGTGGCGTCCAGCGCCGTGGTCGGCTCGTCGGCGATCAGCAGCCGCGGCGTGCCGAGCAGGGCCATGGCGATCGCCACGCGCTGCCGCATGCCGCCGCTGAAGGCGTGCGGATACGCATCGAGCCGGGCCGCGGCATCCGCTATGCCCACCTTGGCAAGCATGTCGGCGGCGCGCGCCCGCTTCTCGCGCTTCGACAGCCGTGTTTCGCGGTGCTGCGCGTGGGACATCTGAGCGCCCACGGTCAGCAGCGGGTTGAGCGCGGTCATCGGATCCTGGAACACCATGGCGATGTCGCGGCCGCGCAGGTCGCGCAGCTCCGATTCCCCCAGACGAAGAATGTCCGCGCTTTGGAAACGGATTTCGCCGGCCCGCACCGTCGCGTTGGCCGAAAGCAGCCGCAGGACGCTGGAGGCGGCGGTCGTCTTGCCGGAACCGCTTTCGCCGACGACACCGACGATGCGGCCGGCCTCGACCGAGAAGCTGACGTCGCGAACGCTGCGAACGAGGCCTCTTTCGGTCATGAAGTCGATCGACAAGCCGCGCAGTTCGAGCAGCGGTGCCTGTGCCTCGCCGGCACTTCCGTCGGTCGTTGCCGTTGTCCCGCTCATCGCCGCCGCCGCAACTTTGGGTCGAGGGTGTCGCGCAGAGCCTCGCCGAGGAAGGTGAAGCCGAGCGTCGCCAGCACCAGCGGGATACCGCCGGCGATGATGATCCACGGTGTCTGCTGGATGAAGACGTAGCCCTCGTTGAGGATACGCCCCCAGCTCGGTGCCGGCGGCCGCAGGCCGATGCCGAGGAAGGTAAGACCCGCCTCGAAGGCAATCGCCGCGGGAATGTCCATGCTGGCCAGGATGAAGACCGGGCCGATCGCATTGGGCAGGATGTGGCGCAGCAGAATGCGCGGCGTCCGCGCTCCCATCGAGCGCTCCGCCATGATGAATTCGTTGTTCTTCAGCGACAGCGTCGCGGTGCGCATGATGCGGCCGTAGGAAGGCACCAGGGCTGCTACCACTACCATCACCACCACCCACAGGCCCGGCCCGGTGAGCGTGACGATGGCAAGGCCGAACATCACCATGGGAAACGAATAGACGACGTCGAAGACGAGCAGGGTAGCATTGTCCAGCCAGCGCGGGCCATAGCCGGCGGCCAGCCCCATCGTCACGCCGAGGCTCACAGCCACCAGGATCGAGGCGCCGGCGACCGCCAGCGCTATGCGGCTGCCGACGATGACGCGGCTGAAGAGATCGCGTCCGAGCTGATCGGTTCCCAACGGATGCAGCCAGCTCGGCGGCGACAGCGGCCGTGCGACGCCGACTTTGATTGGATCGAAGGGGGCGAGCCAGTCCGCGCCCAGGCCGACGAGCAGGAAGAGGGCGACCAGCACGAGCCCGAGCAGGCCCATGGGGTCGCGCGCAATGCGTCGCACGACATCGGAGACGCCGCGCCAGCGGCGCGCCGGTGCCGCCGTCGCCATGGTTTCAGAGTCTGGAGCGGACACGCGGATCCACCGTAGCGACGAGCAGGTCGGCCAGGATGTTGGCGAAGATGAAGAGGGTGACCGTCACCAGTGTCGTGCCCATCACGATCGGGTAGTTGCGCGCCATAGCCGCGTCGAAGGCGAGCTTGCCGACGCCCGGCCGGTTGAAGACGATCTCGGCGAACACTGCGTTGGAGAGCATGCTGCCGATGGCGAGGCCGAGCAGCGTGATGACCGGCAGGATCGCCGAGCGCAGGACATATTGCGTCACCACGATGCGTTCGGGCATGCCGAAGGCGCGCGCGGTGCGCACATGGTTCTCCGCCAGCACTTCCAGCACGGAGGCGCGCACCAGACGGGACAGATAGCCAACCCAGCCGAGACCGATCGCGAAGGCAGGCAGGACGAGGTGCACGAGCTGGTCGGAAAAATTGCCCGGCTCTCCGGCGCCGAGCGCAGGCAGCCATCGCAGCCACACGGCGAAGGTAAGCAGGCTGTAGATCGCCACCACGAAGGCGGGAATGGCGATCATGGCGATGGAGAGCACGCCGCTAATCCGGTCGAACAAGCTGCCGCGCCGCACGGCCGACAGATAGCCCAGCGGCACGCCGAACAGCACCGCCCATCCGAGCCCGGCCGCTATCAACGCCAGCGTGAAGCCGAGCGCCTCGCCCACGATGGTGGAGATCGGCCGGCCGCTCCAGACGTCGACGCCTAGGTCGCCGGTCAACGATTTGCTGATGAAGTAGAAGAGCTGCATGAACAGCGGCTGATCCAGCCCCATGCGCTGACGCAGCAGTTCCTTCATCTCCGGGGTGGCGCGCGGGCCGAGCGCTATGGCTGCGGGATCGCCGGGAATGACGAAGACGACGCTGAAGAGGACCGTCATCGCCACGAGGCAAATGAGGAATCCCAGGCCCATGCGTTGAATCGTGTAGCGCAGCATGCGGTCGATTCTGTCAGAGCGAACGGTTCGCTGGTAGTAGCGATCGTACGGTGGCGAGCGCCGCGGGCACGTCGCTTTCTTGCAGATGCTCCACGATCAGGTCGCCGTCATAGCCGACGCCCGCCAGCCAGTCGGTGTAGGCCGCGAGATCGAGCGAGCCCAACCCGGCTGCTGGATATTCCATGTTGCCGTAGAGGGCGGGGTCGGCCGGATGGTGGTGAATCTCGCGCGGCGTGCCGTCGAAGCGGCAGGCATCCTTGATGTGCGCGAGCCGGATGCGCCCGGCGAGCGGCTCGGTCATCGCCGAGAGCACGGCGCGCGACTGGTCGAACGTGTCGCCGTCGACCAGGTTCGGCCAGTCAGCGACGAAGCCGAAGGCCGCGCTGTCGATGGCCGCGCCGAGACGCAGCACCTTCGACGGGCGGTCGAGAATGTTGCCGACGCCAGGCTCGATCAGGATTACGGAGCCGGCCCGTTCAGCGTGGGTCGCCAGCTCGCCGACGGAATCGATCAGGCGCAGCATGGCGTCGTCGCTGTCGTTCTCGGGGCAGGGGCCCCAGTCGTCGGTCGGATGCATGCTGCCAGATTCTGTTGAAACCATCGGCGAGCCGAGATCGTTGGCCAGATCCAGCAGAAGCTTGAGGTGGTCCATGTTCGCGCGGCGTTGGCCTGCATCGATCGCGACCGGGTTGCGGTAGCCTGCGATGGCTGCGATCGCCAGACCGCGATCCTCGAACATGCGCCCGACGCGCCGGCATTCGGCGGCGGTCGAGCGTGGTGTCAGCGCCCAGTCCGGAAATTCCGTGTTGAGCTGGACGCTGCCGAAGCCGAGGCGGCGGATGCGCTCCGCCGCCTCCTCGATAGGATGCGGAAAGTAGTGGGTGAAGATTCCCAGCCGCATCGGCGTCGTTCAGGCCTTGGCGCGGAAGGCGCGGAAGATCTGCCATCCGTTAGGCAGCGTCGCCGCCTCGATCGTGTCCTTGAACAGGAAGGCGTAGGGCGGATAGGTGGTAAAGTTGTAGGCGTAGGACGCCGCCATCAGGTCGCCCATCTTCTGGTAGATTTCCTCGCGCTTGGCGGAATCGCGCTCGACAAGACCCTGCTTGTGCAATTCGGCGAATTCCGGGCTGTTCCAGCGCTCCCAGTTCCAGATGCCGATCTGGTCGGGCGTGAACCACTGCGTGCTCCAGGCCGGATCCGGCGCGCCTGTGAACTCCTTGTAGGTCATCTGCAGCTTCTTCGAACGTTCGCCCGAGGCGCCGTCACCCAGCGACCAGAAGGCGCCGCCGTCCTGCACGTCGATTTCGACCTCGATGCCGACCTCGGCGAGGCTCGCCTGGATGATCTGGGCGGCACTCAATGTATCAGTCCGGTTCTCGATCGACAGCGTCGTCTTGAAGCCGCCGCCAAGCCCGGCCTCGGCGAGAAGAGCCTTCGCCGCCTCGACGTCGCGCGCCGGCACCGGCTTGGTGCGATGCCCGATCAGGCCGGTGGGGATCAGTCCTGTTGCCGGCTGGGCGACGCCGAAATAGGCGGCCATCAGCACCGCGTCGATGTCGAACGCCAGCGAAACGGCCTTGCGCACCCGCTCGTCCTTGAACTGCTCATGCTCTACGTTCAGGCCGAGCCAGACATAGCTCAGCGACTGCTGCAGCTTGAGCGCGCTGCCCGCGGGCGGCGATGCCTGCAGGTCCGGAACCGAGCTCAGGCCGACCTGCGTACACTCGACCTCGCCCGCCTTGTAGGCGATCTCGGCCGCCTTCTCGTCGGGGATCGGCAGCAGCACGACCTCGTCGTAGAAGGGCGCGGCGCCCTGCCATGCCGGGTTGCGGGCGAGGATGAGGCGCTGCTTCGGCGTCCATTCCTTGATGACGTAGGGACCGTAGCTGGCCGGAACCTCGGTGTTGACCTTGCCGCCGATACCTTCGACGGCCTTCTTGCACAGGAGGGTGCCGGAGCTGAAGGGCAGGGTCGACGTCCAGAGCGGCGCGAACGGCTCCTTCAGAACGATGACGCCGGAATACTTGTCGATGACCTCGACATGGTCGAGCGCTTCCCAGTCGCTGGCGTAGGACGCCTCTGTCTTCGGATCCTTGTAGCGCTCGTACGAGAACTTGACGTCTTCGGCCGTGATCTCGCCGAAATCGTTGCTCCACATCAGGCCCGGCTTGAGCTTGAACTTGATGTGGGTGGCGTCCACTTCCTCGATGCTCTCGGCGGCGTCCAGTTCCCACTTCCACTCACTGCCCGCCTGATAGGTGATCAGCTTGGAGTAGATCGCGTCCATGACCTCGGCTTCCGGGTGCGAAAGCCAGCGGGCCGGATCGAGAATCTGGATGTCGCCGTGAAGGCGGATGCGGATCGACTTGGGATCAGCCGCGCTTGCCCATGCCGGCATCGACGCCGCGAGCCCGGCCGCAAGCCCCGCCTTCAGAACCTGCCGCCGGTCGAGCAGCAGGGCATTTTCCGAAAATGCTGTCATCTTTCTTGCCCCTGTCGTGTCTAGA
>JAEUMA010000628.1 GCA_016793565.1 Rhizobiaceae bacterium | reverse complement strand
CGCGAGTTTCCGAGCGAGAAGCGCCCGTCGATGCAGGCTTCGGCGCTCAATCAGCGCCGGCCGCAGTTTCGCGATGTGCGGGTGCGTGAGGCGATCGGGCTGTGCTTCGACTTCGAGTGGACACGCCGCAATCTGTTCTACGACGCCTATGAGCGCTCTCAATCGTGCTTCGAGCGGTCGGATTTTCGCGCCGAGGGCATGCCGTCGCCGTCGGAGCTGGCCGTGATGGAGCCGCTGCGCGCCATGCTGCCCGAAGCGGCGTTCGGCGAGGCCGTCATGCAACCTGTCTCAAACGGTTCCGGCCGCGACCGCGCGCTGTTGTCCAGGGCCTCCAACCTTCTGGGTGAGGCCGGCTGGACGCGCCGCGACGGCGTGCTGGTGAACGATGCCGGCGAGCGGCTCAGCCTGGAAATCCTGGTGCAGGACGACTCCTTCGTGCGCATCGACACACCCTTCATGGAAAACATGCGCGCGGTCGGCATAGACGCCTCGATCCGCATGGTCGACGCCACCCAGTACGAGGCGCGCCAGCGGAACTTCGAGTTCGATATGGTCTCGCTGGCGATGTCGTTCGGCGCCACGCCGACACGCGACAGCCTGTTCAACATGTTCCACTCCGCCTCGGCCAGTCAGCCTGGCTCGCGCAACCTGCCCGGCACCGCCGATCCCGGCGTCGACGCGCTTGTCGACCTGGTCGGCAAGGCGGAAGACCGCGAAACGCTGACCAACGTGATGCGCGTGCTCGACCGGGTCTTGCGCGCGAGGCGCGACTGGATTCCAAATTGGTTCGCGGCGAATCACCGGGCGGCATTCTGGGACATGTTCGGCTATTCCGAGCCGAAGCCCGATTACGGCTTTCCGGTCGAGTCCCTGTGGTGGATCGACAAGGAAAAGGCGGCGGCGATTGGCAAGGCCTGAGGCTTCTGCATCCGGGACGGCGAGGTGAGGGCCTGATGGGCGCCTATATCCTCCGCCGCGTGCTGCTGATGATACCGACGCTGCTCGGGATCATGGCGATCTCTTTCGCCGTCGTGCAGTTCGCCCCGGGCGGACCGGTCGAGCAGGTCATCGCCAAACTGTCCGGACAAGGCGGCGACGCCGGCGAGAGGATCAGCGGCGGAGGCGCCGACGCCGGCAACTTCTCCGACCAGGGCGGCGAGGCAACGCGCTATCGTGGCGCCCAGGGCCTCGATCCCGAATTCATCGCTCAGTTGGAGAAGCAGTTCGGCTTCGACAAGCCGCCGCTGCAGCGTTTCGGCCTGATGATCTGGAACTATCTGCGCTTCGACTTCGGACACAGCTATTTCCGCGACATCTCCGTGATCGACCTGATCATCGAGAAGATGCCCGTCTCGATCTCGCTCGGCCTGTGGATCACGCTGATCTCCTACGCGATCTCGATTCCGCTCGGCATCCGCAAGGCCGTGAAGGACGGTTCGGCCTTCGACGTGTGGACCAGCGCGATCGTCATCGTCGGCTACGCCATACCGGGCTTCCTGTTCGCCATCCTGCTGATGGTACTTTTCGCCGGCGGCTCCTTCTTCGACTGGTTCCCGCTACGCGGGCTGGTCTCCGAGAACTGGCGGGAGATGTCCTGGCCGGAACTCATCCTCGACTATTTCTGGCACATGACGCTGCCGCTGACGGCCATGGTGCTGTCGGCCTTCGCGACCACGACCCTGCTCACGAAGAACTCGTTCCTCGACGAGATCCGCAAGCAATATGTGGTCACGGCGCGGGCCAAAGGCCTGACCGAGCGCCAGGTGCTCTACGGGCATGTCTTCCGCAACGCCATGCTGATCGTCATCGCCGGCTTCCCGGGCGCCTTCATCTCCGCCTTCTTCACCGGCTCGCTGCTGATTGAAAACATCTTTTCGCTGGATGGGCTCGGCCTTCTCGGCTTCCGCTCCGTGCTCGACCGCGACTATCCCGTAGTTTTTGCCAACCTCTATATCTTCTCGCTCATCGGGCTGTTCGTGGGCCTTCTGTCCGACCTGACCTATACTTGGATCGATCCACGCATCGATTTCGACCGGAGAGACGTCTGATGGCGGACGCCGCGACGGTGACGGACGCCGAAGTCCCGGCCGCGCCAGCCAGGCGGCCGTGGCTGTCGCCGCTCAATCAGCGGCGCTGGCAGAACTTCCGCGCCAACCGCCGTGGCTACTGGTCGCTGTGGATCTTCCTGGCGCTGTTCATCGTGACGCTGTTTGCCGAGTTCGTCGCCAACGATCGGCCGATCGTCGCCATGTACAAGGGCGAACTGCTGTTTCCCGTCCTGGTGGACTATCCGGAGGAGAAGTTCGGCGGGTTCCTGGCGGTGACGGACTACCGCGATCCGGTCATCCAGGACGAGATCAATGCCAATGGCTGGATGATCTGGCCGCCGATCCGCTACTCCTACCGCACCGTCAATAACGACATTCCGGAGGCCGCGCCGGCCAAACCGTCGTGGATGTACACCCGCGAGGTGCGCTGCCAGCGCTACCCGCTCGGCGTAGACGATCCCAACTGTATCGTCGGCAACTGGAACTGGCTCGGCACCGACGACCAGGCGCGCGACGTGCTGGCGCGCATCATCTACGGCTTCCGCGTGTCGGTGCTGTTCGGGCTGCTACTGACGCTGGGGTCGGCCGTGGTGGGCGTCGCCGGCGGCGCGATACAGGGCTACTACGGCGGCTGGACCGACCTCGTCATGCAGCGCGTGATCGAGATCTGGTCGTCCATCCCGGTGCTCTATCTGCTGCTGATCGTGGCCGCCGTGCTGCCGCCCGGCTTCTTCATCCTGCTCGGGCTGATGCTGCTGTTTTCATGGACGGCCTTCGTGGGCGTGGTGCGCGCGGAGTTCCTGCGCGCCCGCAACTTCGAATATGTCAACGCAGCGCGCGCGCTGGGCGTGCCC
>JAEUMA010000616.1 GCA_016793565.1 Rhizobiaceae bacterium | reverse complement strand
TCTGTCTCGCCCGCCGCATTCCCTTCCTCTACGCCTCCTCGGCCTCCGTCTATGGCGGCGGCGCCGAGTTTCGCGAGGATCCCGGACTGGAGCAGCCGCTCAACGTCTACGCCTGGTCGAAGAAGCTGTTCGACGATTATGTGCGGGCCACCGTCTTCCCGTCCGAGCACAGCCAAGTGGCGGGACTGCGCT
Source organism: Rhizobiaceae bacterium (assembly GCA_016793565.1). Lineage (GTDB taxonomy): Bacteria > Pseudomonadota > Alphaproteobacteria > Rhizobiales > Rhizobiaceae > JAEUMA01. The sequence goes on along the minus strand of JAEUMA010000616.1, from coordinate 4,995 downwards.
ATTTCAACGTGTACGGCCCGCGCGAGGACCACAAGGGTAGCATGGCCTCGGTCGCCTTCCACCTGTTCAACCAGCTCGGGCGCGGCGAGAACCCCAAGCTGTTCGGCGCCCATGGCGGTTTCGGCCCGGGCGAGCAGAGCCGCGACTTCATCCATGTTGGCGACGTCGCCGACGTCAATCTTTGGCTCTGGAAACGCGGCGTCAGCGGCCTGTTCAACTGTGGAGCCGGCCGGGCCGAACCGTTCCGCGCCGTGGCCGAAGCCGTGATAGCAGCGCTGGGCAAGGGCGAAATCGAGTATGTCGAGTTCCCCGATCACCTGAAAGGGCGCTACCAGAGCTTTACGCAAGCCGACATGGGCCGGCTGCGCGCAGCCGGCTATAACGGCTCCTTCCGGGACGTGGCCACCGGCGTCAGGGACTATGTGGAATGGCTGAAGGCCAATCGATCCTAGTGATCGGCCCCCGCTGGGTGGGCGACATGGTCATGGCGCAATGCCTGTTCTCCGCGCTGAAGCAGACGCGGCCGGATGCGGCCATCGACGTTCTGGCGCCGGCTTGGGCCTCGCCGCTGGTGGAGCGCATGCCACAGGTGAGAGCACGCATCGACGCGCCCTTCTTGCGCCGCAAGCTGCAACTCGGCGCACGCTGGCGGCTCGGCCGCTCACTGCGGGGCCGCTATGCCGAGGCCTATGTGATGCAGGGTTCGTGGAAGTCGGCGCTCGTGCCGTTCTTCGCCGGAATACCGCGCCGGGTCGGTCATCTGCGCGAGATGCGCTACGGGCTGATCAACGCCGTCGTGCCGCTGCCGCAGAGCTTGAAGCGCCGCACCGCCGAGGCGTTCTTCTCGCTGGCGGGCGGCGGCACCTTCAGCCCGCCGCGTCTCGACGTCGACCCCGCCAACCAGGCGACGCTGCTGAAACGCTTCGGTCTTGCGCGCGGGGGTTTCGTGGCGATGATGCCCGGCGCCGAGTTCGGACCGGCCAAGCGTTGGCCAGCGGAGCGCTACGCCGCGCTGGCACGCAGGCACATGGAACAAGGCCTCGGCGTGGCCGTGTTCGGCTCGGCCAACGACAGGCCCGTCGCCGACGAGATTGCGGCACTGGCACCCGGCATCATCGACACGACCGGCAAGACCGGCCTGGCCGACGCCATCGACTTGATCGCCGCCGCCAAGCTCGCGGTCTCCAACGACAGCGGACTGATGCACGTGGCGGCGGCGGTCGGAACGCCGGTGGTGGCCGTCTACGGCTCCACCTCGCCGGAAAACACACCGCCGCTCACCGCGAGGCGCGAACTTGTCTGGCTGGGTCTCGACTGCTCGCCGTGCCACCAGAAGACCTGCCCGCTCGGCCACATGAACTGCCTCAACATCCTGGAAGAGCCGCGCGTCGCCGCAGCGGCCGACGCGCTTCTGGCCGCCGGGTCATGAAAGTCCTGCTGGTCAAGACGTCGTCGATGGGCGACGTCATCCACACATTCCCCGCCGTGACCGACCTCTTGGCGGCCCGGCCAGCGACAGTGGTCGACTGGCTGGTCGAAGAACCCTTCGCCCCACTGGCGCGGCTGCATCCTGGCGTGCGAAAAGTGATCCCGGTGGCAATGCGCCGATGGCGCAAGAACCTTTTCCGCACAGCCACTTGGCGCGAAATCCGGACTCTCCGCGGCAGGTTGAAAGCCGAGCGCTACGATCTCGTGCTAGACGCGCAAGGCCTGCTGAAAAGCGCACTTCTGGCTAGCCTGGCATCGGCACCGGTCGAGGGGTTCGGCCGCGCCACGGTGCGAGAACCGATGGCCGCATACTTCTACCGGCAGGGCCACGACGTATTGCGAGCGCGGCACGCGATCCAGCGCACGCGCGCGCTGTTCGGCCTCGTCTTCGGCTACACGCCGGATTTCGGGCGGTTGGACCACGGCATTCCCGCCGATCGTTCGACCGACGGCGACACGGCGTTCCTGCTGCATGGAACGAGCCGCGACGACAAGAAGTGGCCGACCGCCGACTGGATCGAGACCGCACGGCTTCTAGCGGCGCGCGGGCTGACGCCGACCACGACCTGGTCGAACGATGCGGAACGGCGCGTGGCCGAGGCGATCGCCGCCGCCAATCCGCAAACCTTGGTGCTTCCGAGAATGCCGCTGGGAGACCTCGCGCCGATGCTCGGTCGCTCGAGGCTGGTCGTCGGCGCCGATACCGGGCTGACGCATCTCGCCACCGCCTACGGCGTGCCGACCGTCGCCATCTTCGTTGCGACGAAGCCGGGCCTGACCGGGCCGCTTGGCGACAACGCCATCGCGCTGACCACCCAGCCACCTCTGGCGCCGGACCGGTTGGACGGTGAAATGCTGCCCCAGGAAATCGCCGCCAGCGCGCATATCGCACCAACGGCGGTGGTCGAGACGGCCGCGAGGCTCGCCGGCCTGTCAGCCTGAACGCCCGCCGGCCCTCAGACCCACTGCAACTCGAGAATCTCGTAGCCGCGCGCGCCGCCCGGCGCGTTGACCTCAATGGCGTCGCCCACCGTCTTGCCGATCAGCGCGCGTGCGATCGGCGAGGAAATCGAAATGCGTCCCGATTTCACGTCGGCTTCCTGATCGCCAACGATCTGGTAGGTCTTACGCTCGTCGGTATCCTCATCGACGAGAACGACGGTCGCGCCGAACTTGATTTTATCGCCAGACAGCTTGCTGACGTCGATGACCTCGGCGCGGGCGATCAGATCCTCGAGCTCGGTCACGCGCCCCTCGTTGAGGCTCTGCGCTTCCTTAGCGGAATGGTACTCAGCGTTCTCCGACAGGTCGCCATGGGCGCGCGCCTCGGAGATCGCCTCGATGATGCGCGGCCGCTCTTCCTGCTGGCGCCAGCGCAGTTCCTCCTTCAGCGAGGAAAAGCCCCCGACAGTCATCGGAACCTTGTTCATGATGCGTAACCCTTCCGTCCAACACCTGCCGCAACAGGCAGCGGCAGAGCAAAAAAAGAAAACGGTCCGACAGCGTGGGCTAACGGAACCGTTTCACCTCGATTTGATCTTCAATATAGCGATGTTCGCCGACTTTTCACGTCAAAAAAGTTGACCTGTTATATTTATCCGCGCCCCGTACGACCGCGCGCGGCCAGTCCGTCCAGCAGAGTGGCCACGCCGCGAAACTGGCCCATACGCGTACGGATGAGCTCCGCCGCCCGGTCGGCATCGGCAAGGTCGCGCACCATGATCATGTGGCCGTCCGCGTCCTCCACGGTCAACGCGCGACCGCTCCAGGCGGCGGAGCCGGCCGTAGCGACATCCGCGACCATATGCCAGGCGACGACAACGGGATGGCGATACGGGAAGCCGCGCCCCAGCACGACCACATTCGGCTCAAGAGTGACGCCGACCGTCCAGAGCCGCAGCAGCGCGCGCACGCCGGTAAGGCAAACCGCGAGCAATGCCATTGCCGACACGAAAGCGCCGAAACCGGTGCCGCCGCGGCCAGAAAAGATCAGCAAGGCCGTCAACGCCAACCATCCGATCGCCGCAAACATCACCGGTCGTAGCAAGGACAAGCGGGATGGGCCGAAAACCGTAGCTTCGGCGCGGAGGTTGTCGTTCTCGCCTTGGGACGGAGAAGACATGATTCGCGGTCACCTGCTTGTGAGCGGGGTAACACAGGAATTCATCAGTGTCATGCAAGGCTCGCCTTGCAGAACGGCCACTGAGGCCCAACTAGACGGATATGATAAAAAGCGCTCCGATCACCGTTCTCTTGGCCGCGACCCTCATCGGAACGGTGGCAGCCCGCGCTGCCGAGATGTCGGTGTTGGAGGCCGGCGGGCTGCAGATCAAGGCCGAGGTTGTCGCCGACGGACTGGAGCACCCGTGGGGGCTCGATTTCCTGCCGGACGGTTCGCTTCTGGTTACCGAGCGGGCGGGCCGCCTGCGCATCGTGCGCAACGGCGTCGTCTCGGAGCCTGTCGCAGGCCTTCCCGAGGTCGCCGTCAAGGGCCAGGGCGGCCTGCTCGACGTGCTCGTCGCTCCCGACTTTGTGAAATCCGGCCTGATCTACATAACGTTTTCGGAACCGGGCTGGATCGGCGCCGGCACGGCCGTCGCCAGGGCGAGGCTTGTCTTAGACGGCGGGAAAGCCCACCTCGAAGACGTCAGCACGATCTTTTCCATGGAAGGCAAATCGCGGCAGGGCCACCATTTCGGCTCGCGGCTGGCGATGAACCCGCACGACGGCAGCCTCTTCTTCAGCATCGGCGACCGCGGAAGCGGCAAGCGCGCGCAGGATCCTTTCGATCACGCAGGCGCCGTCCTGCGCATCAACGCGGACGGTTCGATTCCGGCTGACAACCCCTATGCGGATGGCGAGAAGGCGCTGCCGCAAATCTGGTCGAAAGGCCACCGCAACGCGCAAGGCATGGCGTGGGACCGCCTGACCGACAGCCTGCTGACCGTTGAGCACGGCGCCAAGGGCGGCGACGAGGTCAACCGGCCGGCAGCCGGGAAGAATTATGGCTGGCCGGTGATCAGCTATGGCGTGAACTACGACGGCAAGAGGCTCGGCCAGGGCACGGCGGGTGAAGGCTACGAGCAGCCGCTGTTCTACTGGGACCCGTCGATCGCTCCGTCGGGCATGGTCGCATATGACGGCGACATGTTTCCCGAGTGGAAGGGCGACCTGCTGATCGGCTCGCTGAAGTTCGAATTGCTGTCGCGGCTAGATCGCGATGCGAACGGGGCCATTCTCGGTGAGGAACGGATGCTGGCCGGCCGGTTCGGCCGCATCCGCGACGTCAACCAGGCGCCAGACGGCTCTATCCTGCTTTTAACCGACGAGGCGGACGGCGCCATCATCCGCCTGTCTCGTGCTGATTAGCTCGGCTCAGCCCTTCAGATAGGCGTCGATGCGCGCGGAAAGCTCGGTATATTCGTCGCAGCCGGTACCGCAGCGCTTGCCGATTTCCGCCAGTTGCTCGCGCGCCGCCGCGACGTCGCCCAGCTGGAGATGGGCCTC
>JAEUMA010000599.1 GCA_016793565.1 Rhizobiaceae bacterium | reverse complement strand
TCTAGATGGATGCCGGAGCGGCGCGACGCCTTCGATCGCAATTGGAGGTGAGGTCAGCACGGCTTTCTATGCTCGCCCGAAAGGCAAGTGATGGTTGACGTCTACTTCACCCTTTCGACGGGGCGCTGCGGAACAAAGTTCCTGTCACGGCTGTGCCGCGACAACCTCGAAGACACGGTCTGCCGTCACGAACCCTATTTCGACCGCGGCAATCCACCGATGTTCGGCCTCTCGATCTATGATTTCTCCATAGGCCGACACGACCGCATCCAGAACGACGTCAGGGCGAAGCGAGACTGGATCGAGCGCTGCGGCGCGAAGGTCTATATTGAAACGAGCCATGCGTTCCTCAAATCCTTCTATCAGGCGTCGCTGGATTTCTGGCCCGATATCCGCTTCATCCACGTCATACGCAATCCGATGAGCACGGCCCGCAGCGAGGCGAACCGGCAGATTGCCGCGGAACGCTGGCACCTTCCTTTCCGGAATTACTGGGCCGAGGACGGAAAGAGCCGCTTCGCTTGGTCCCTTTCGGGGCTGGAGGAGATCTTCCGGTCCTACGACCTCTCGAAGCTCAGCCTGTTCCAGCGATACGTGGTCGAGTGGGTCGAGATCCAGAACCGCGCGATGTGGGTGATCGAGGCTGCCAAAGCCCACGACCGCTGCTTCACCCTTCACTCGCCCGTGGACCTGAACAAGCCGGAGCGGATCCAGGCGCTGTTCGATCATTTCGGGATGAAGACCAGAAAGGCGCAGGTCATCTTCCCTACGAATTACAGCAAGCGCCTCAGCCAGAACCGCAACCTGCGGTACAAGACGCAGGTCTCGGACCAGGACGCCAAGGAATTCAAGGACGTCATCGACAAAATGCCTACCCGCTACCTGGAGATATTCCGCCGAGAGCCCTATGCGTCCTTTCCGTGGGTGGAAATGGTCCAGCGCTAGCGACGCATCGGCGTGACGGCGATAGCCGCTAAGGCAGGCGCAGCAGCACCGGCAGGTTGCCGGCGATCTGGGCGGCGTCGATCATCTCGAACACTGGCATCGCGATGAAGAAGAGCAGGCCGTCGAGAAGGGTCGACAGCAAGCCCTTCGACTGGATCGCGCCGGTCTCGCCTTCCCGATAGAGGCGTATGTCCGGAAAGAAGCGCGGCACGCGGCGCATGTACTCGCGATAGGGCTCGCCGAATTCCTCGGCAAGGAAGCGCTCCTCACGTCTGATGACGATCTGGAACGTGCCCGCGCAAAGTACGGCGAACAGCACCATCGTCGTGATGCTGCCGATCTGGGCGCCGACGCCGGCCGCCGCCACCGCGGAAAACAGATAAAGCGGATTGCGCGTCATCGAATAGGGCCCGCCGGTGACCACCATCTCCGACTTGCGCCCGGCGATGTAGAGGTTGGCCCACAACCTGCCGACGATGCCGAGCACGATCAGCACGACGCCGATCATTTCGATCGCCTCGTGCAGGGCCGTCTCGGGCGGCCACAGCGACTGCACGAACAAGAGCAGCGCGAACAGCACCGCGATCATCGCGCCGATGACGAGGCGACGGGTTCGCTGGTAGCGCCCGAGACCCGTCATTGCACGCGCATTGGGGAGATCGGCCGGTGCCATGCAATGCCCTCGGCGCCGCTCAGCGCGGCGCGAGGATCATCATCATCTGACGGCCCTCGAGCTTCGGCTCGGCCTCGACCTTGGCGATCGTGCCGACTTCCTCGCGGACCTTGTTGAGAAGCTGCATGCCCAGCTCCAGATGCGCCATCTCGCGACCGCGGAAGCGCAGCGTCAGCTTGACTTTGTCGCCTTCCTCGAAGAAGCGGCGAACCGAGCGCATCTTGACCTCGTAGTCATGGTCGTCGATGTTCGGGCGCATCTTGATCTCCTTGATCTCGATGACCTTCTGGTTCTTGCGCGCCTCTGCGGCTTTTTTCTGGTTGGCGTATTTGAGCTTGCCCAGATCCAGGATCTTGGCGACCGGCGGATCGGAATTCGGTGAAATCTCGACCAGATCGAGCCCTGCCTCCTCTGCGAGCAGGAGGGCTTCG
>JAEUMA010000593.1 GCA_016793565.1 Rhizobiaceae bacterium | reverse complement strand
AACCTGGGACAGCGCCTTGTGGAGCGCCTGGACGGCGCTGGCGGCGGCCGATTCCGTTCTGGCCGGGGAAGCCTGCGCCTATGCGCTCTGCCGCCCGCCCGGCCACCACGCTTTCGCCGACGTTGCCGGCGGCTTCTGCTTCCTGAACAATTCGGCGATCGCCGCGCAGCGCCTGCGCAATGCGGCGAAGCGGGTCGCGATCCTCGACGTCGACCTCCACCACGGCAACGGCACGCAGGGGATTTTCTACGCGCGCGATGATGTGCTGACCGTGTCGATCCATGCCGACCCGGCGCGCTTCTATCCGTTTTTCTGGGGCCACGCGCACGAGCGCGGCGAGGGTCCGGGCCTCGGCGCCAATCTCAACCTGCCCTTGCCGCGCAAGACTGGCGACGCCGGCTTCCTCGACGCGCTGGAAGCGGCGCTTCGCCGCATTCGCGCCCATGGGCCCGACGCACTCGTCGTGGCGCTCGGTCTCGACGCCTTCGAGGGCGACCCGTTCGGAGGGCTGTCGGTGACCACGCCGGGCTTCTCGCGCATCGCCGAGGCGATCGCCGGCCTGCGGCTGCCGACGGCGATCGTCCAGGAAGGCGGTTATCTCTGCGACGAACTGGGCGACAATCTCGCCGCCTTTCTCACCGGATTTGGCGCTATGCAGCGGGTCGGCTGACTTTTTGAGTGGCGTCTGGCCGCCCCGGCATGCGATAGGCGCACAGACTTTTCAGGCGGCCGCAAGATGTGGGGAGCCAGGACCATGAGCGTGAAGACCGAAACCGCATCGCTTCTGTCCAAGCTGGGTGTGCCCAAGAAGGCATACACCAAGGGCACGATGGCCGCCCACAGCCCGGTCACGGGCGAGCAGGTTGCCTCGCTGCCGGCGGCGACCTCCGCCGGGGCGGCTGCCGCCGTCGAGCGGGCCGATGCGGCGTTCCGGAAATGGCGCATGGTGCCGGCGCCGCGGCGCGGCGAACTGGTGCGCCTGTTCGGAGAGGAACTGCGCGCCGCCAAGGCCGACCTCGGGCGGCTGGTATCGATCGAGGCGGGTAAGATCCCCTCCGAGGGCCAGGGCGAGGTGCAGGAGATGATCGACATCTGTGACTTCGCCGTCGGTCTTTCGCGCCAGCTCTACGGCCTCACCATCGCCACCGAGCGGCCCGGCCACCGCATGATGGAGACCTGGCATCCGCTCGGCGTAGTCGGCGTCATCACCGCGTTCAACTTCCCGGTCGCGGTGTGGTCGTGGAACACGGCGCTGGCATTGGTCTGCGGCAACACGGTGGTCTGGAAGCCGTCGGAGAAAACCTCGCTCACCGCGCTTGCCTGCCAGGCGCTGCTGGAAAAGGCTGCCGCCCGGATGGGCGACGTTCCGGACGGCATCTGCACGGTGCTGACCGGCGACCGTGCGGTCGGCGAGGTGCTGGTGGACCATCCCAAGGTGGCGCTGGTCTCGGCCACCGGCTCGACCCGGATGGGCCGCGATGTCGGTCCGCGGCTGGCCAAGCGCTTCGCCCGCGCGATCCTGGAACTCGGCGGCAACAATGGCGGCATCGTGTGCCCCTCGGCGGACCTCGACATGGCGCTGCGCGCCATCGCCTTCGGCGCGATGGGCACGGCCGGCCAGCGCTGCACGACGCTACGCCGCCTGTTCGTGCATGAGAGCGTCTATGATCGCCTCGTGCCGCGCCTGAAGAAGGCCTATGAGAGCGTGTCGGTCGGCAATCCGCTCGATAGCGGGGCGCTGGTCGGGCCGCTGATCGATGCTCAGGCCTATGAAGGGATGCAGAAGGCGCTGAAGGCGGCCAAGGCAGCCGGCGGCAAGATCACCGGCGGCGCGCGGGTGAAGGTCGGCTCCGACAAGGCCTATTATGTCGAGCCGGCGCTGGTCGAGATGCCCAGGCAGGAAGGGCCGGTGCTGGAGGAAACCTTCGCACCGATCCTCTACGTGATGAAATATGCCGATTTCGACGGTGCCCTCGCCGCACACAACGCGGTCGGAGCGGGGCTGTCCTCGTCGATATTCACCCTCGACCTGCAGGAGGCGGAACGCTTCCTCTCCGCCGAGGGGTCGGATTGCGGCATCGCCAACGTCAACATCGGCACCTCAGGCGCCGAGATCGGCGGCGCGTTCGGCGGCGAGAAGGAAACCGGCGGCGGCCGCGAAAGCGGCTCGGACGCTTGGAAGGCCTATATGCGGCGGGCCACCAACACCATCAACTATTCCAAGGCGCTGCCGCTCGCGCAGGGCGTGTCCTTCGACATCGACTGACGAGCCTGTTCGATCCAGGTGGCTTTGCGGTGTCGCGCAGCGACCGGCGGACGGCCGGCGATGAGGTCGTCGGCCGTATAGTTCAATCGAGACGACTCGGGTTGATAGCACGGCTTGACAGCGCAGGGCCTTCGCGCAAAAGTGTGATCACACGTTATGTGATGCCTTTGACGGCGCCAATGGAGAAGCGTTGCCGTACCCATGGATGAGGCACGCCCCGGCGGGAGCAGATCTGCAGAGATGAGATTGACATCATATTCAGATCGGTGTCGGATACTTGCGCATCTGTCCGTTGAGAACGAGCAGTTTTGCGACGGCCGCCGGCAAGGGCGGAACGGGAGGCTGCATTGGCAATCCCCCTCGCGGTGAACGCAGACCAAAGGCAAGTAGTCGCCCCGGCGGCGGCCAACCTGCGATCGGCGGCTGAGCCGGCCTTCATGCCCGGTTTCAAGACCGACCCTTATTGGTGGGATGCCGCGCCGCGCCTGCACGAGGCGGAGCGGCCGCTGCCTTCGTCGGCCGATACTGTCGTCATCGGTTCCGGCTACACGGGCCTCTCGGCGGCGCTGACTTTGGCGCGGGCCGGGCGCGAGGTCTGCGTTCTGGAACAGGAAAGCGTCGGCTTCGGCGCGTCGAGCCGCAATTTCGGCATGCTCGGGCGGCAGTACAAATTCGACCTCACCACGCTCATCCAGAAATTCGGGATCGAACGCGCCAAGGCGCTCTACGAGGGCTGCAACCAGGCTTTCGCCTTCGTCAACGGGTTGATCGAGCGCGAAGGCATCGAGTGTTTCCATGCGCCGTCGGGCCGCTACGTCGCGGCCAACACGCCGGCACATCTCGACGGGCTGGAGAAGGAGCTGTCGGCCCGCAAGGAGCATTTCGGTCATGCCTTCCACATGATTTCGCGCGCCGACCAGCCGACCGAACTGGTGACGGAGAAATTCATCGGCGGCGCCGTCATCCCAGAGCACCGCACCGTGCATCCCGGTCTGTTCCACAACGGGCTTGCCGAGCGGGTGCGCGGCGCTGGCGCCGTGATCCATTCGGGAACGCGCGTGGTCTCGATGAAGCGCTCCGGCGACGGCTGGCGTGTCGAAACCAGTCGCGGCGCGGTCGCTGCACGCCATCTGGTCGCCGCCACCAACGGCTACACCGGCAAGGCGACGCCCTGGCTTCGCCGCCGCGTCGTGCCCATCCGCGCCTATATGATCGCCACCGAACCGCTCGACCCCGCCGTGCTGGCCGGGGTGCTGCCCGGGAAGCGCGGCTTCCACGACTGCGCGCACGAGATGGAGTATGCGCGCATTTCGCCCGATGGTTCGCGCCTGATCTATGGCGCGCTGACCGGCGAGGTGCATGACGATCTGCGCCAGGTCGCGCTGACGCTGCGGGCGAAGATGCTGCGGCTGTTCCCGCAGCTTGGCGCCGTGCGCGTCGGCCATGTCTGGACCGGGCGGTGCGCCGGCACCTTCGACTATTTCCCGCATCGCGGCCGGCATGAAGGCATGCACTACGCGATGGGCTATTGTTTCGGGGCCGGCATGCCGTTCGGCACCTGGCTGGGCGATGCCATCGCCCGCGGCATCCTGGGCGAGCCGGCGCAGACGCCGCTCGATCACCCGGAGATGCCATCGAATCCGCTCTATTGGGGAAGGCCATGGTTCCTTCCCCTCTATCTCCGCTACCAGGCCTGGCTCGACTGGAAGGACGGCATCCGGGCTTGATCCCGGATGCAGTGAAACGAGCCGCGCGAAACACCAAGAATGGGGAACTCGTCATGCAGATAGGACAAGGCTTCAAGGCGCTCCTGCTCGGCGCCAGCATCTTCGGGCTGGCCGCAACCGAGGCTATGGCCGTCGAATGCGTCAAGGTGATCGGCACCGAACCCGGTGTGCCGAACATCACCATGGATCCGGCCTTCGTGAACACGTCGGACGACAGCTACCAGCTCAACGCCGTCTACAACCGCATGGTCAATCTGGATTCCAGCTTCCAGCCGATCCCGGAGCTGGCGAAGTCGTGGAGCGTTTCGGACGACGGCCTCACCTGGACCTTCAACCTGGAGGAGAACGTCACCTTCCACGACGGCAAGCCGATGACGGCCAAGGACGTGGTCTTCTCCTTCCGCCGCCTGCTCGACCCGGAGGTCGGCTCGCCGGCCAAGAGCGTGCTGGGTTTCCTCGATCCCAGCGGCATCAACGCCGTCGACGATCACACGGTCACCTTCAAGACGCCCACCGTCGTCGCCGACCTGCCGACGGTGCTCGCCATCAAATACGGCATGGTGGTGCCCGAGGGTTCGACCAAGGAACAGCTCAAGTTGCATGAGAACGGCACCGGTCCGTTCGTGCAGGACGTTTACGACCCGACCCAGACGCGCCGCGTCTTCCAGCGCAACAAGAACTACTGGCGCAAGGGCCTGCCCAAGGCCGAGTGCCTGGAGCTCAGCGTCATCACCGAAGACGTGACGCGGCTGGCCGCCATCAAGTCCGGCGCCGCCGACCTCGTGCTGCAGGCGGGCGCCGCCAACGCCAGCGTGCTCGCCGGCGACCCGACGCTGAAGCTGGAGAAGTCCGCCCCCGGCACCTACATGACGCTCTCCATGTGGGTCGACACGCCGCCCTTCAACGACGTGCGCGTGCGTCAGGCCATGAAGAAGGTCATCGACCGCCAGCTCTTGGTCGACACGCTGGTGCTCGGCAACGGCGTCGCCGGCAACGATAATCCGGTGCCGCCCACCAGCCCCGACGCCTACATGCACGACATCAAGCCGCAGGACATCGAAGGCGCCAAAAAGCTTCTCGCTGAAGCCGGCTATCCGAACGGCCTGACTATCGAGCTCAACACCGGCGAAGGTTCGCCCGGCATGGTGGCGCTCGCACAGGCCTATCAGCAGATGGCCGCGCTGGCGGGCATCACCGTCAACATCATCAACAACCCGGCCGATTCCTATTGGGACACGACCTGGATGAAGAAGCCCTTCTTCGGCTCGAACTGGTCGGGCCGTCCGGCCGCCGAGGGCTTGCCCTACACCTTCCGCTCGGACGCCACCTACAACGAGGCCAAGTGGAAGAACCCCGACTTCGACAAGCTTCTCGACGAGGCTCGCGCCGAGGTCGATCCGGCCAAGCGCCAGCAGCTCTACAAGGACGCGCAGAAGCTGCTCTCGGAGGACGGTGGCGTGATCGTGCCCTACTTCACCAGTGACGTGTCGGTGATGCGCGCCGACTGCGAGGGCTACGTGCCGCATCCGCAGGTGCCGATCATGAACTACGAGAACTTCGTGTGCAAAGGCAAGGAAGCTCAGAACTGAGGCCTTTCGTCTGAACCGCCGGCCGGCGCTCCATCGCCGGCCGGCACTTTCCCGAAGCGCACGGATAAAGCCATGCCCTTGCCGCCCGTCCCGGCCGGCCTTGTCGCCCCTGCGGTTCGCCGCGAGCGCAAGGCCGTCGCCTCATGAACACCGCCGTCTCGCTCATTCTGCAGCGCATCGTCTATTCGATCGGCACGCTGGTGCTGGTCTCGGTGATCATCTTCGCCGCCGTCGAGGTGCTGCCCGGCGACGTCACCGCCCGCATCCTCGGGCGCGAGGCGCCGATCGAGGCGCGCGAGAAGCTGCGTGTCGAACTCGGCCTCGACCGTCCGGCGGTGGAACGCTACTTCACCTGGGCGCGCGGCGCGGTGCAGGGCGATTTCGGCATGTCGCTCTCGGCACGAAAGCCGGTTGACGAGATCGTGTTCGTGCGGCTGCGCAACACGCTGATCCTCGCCGCCTACGCGATGCTGCTCTACATTCCGCTGTCGATCATCCCGGCGCTGGTGCAGGCCTTCTACCCCAACAGGCTGCCGGACAGGATCATCTCGACTCTGACCATTCTCATCCTGTCGACGCCCGAATTCCTGCTGTCCACGCTGCTTCTGTTCGGGCTTGCGGTGGCGTTCCCCATATTCCCGCCGCTCAGCCAGGTTTCGGGGGCGGCAAACCCGCTCGAATTCCTCTACATGATCACGCTGCCGGCGGTCTCGCTCGCGATCCTGCTTGCCGTCTCCGGCACCCGCCTGCTGCGCGAGAGCATGATCGACCTGCTCGATTCGGACTTCATCCGCATGGCCGAGCTGAAGGGCATGTCGCGCCTGCGCGTCGTGCTGCGCCACGCGCTCCCCAACGCCCTCATTCCCTGGCTCAACGCCACCGCGATCAATTTCGCCTTTATGATCGGCGGCGTGGTGGTGGTCGAGCGCGTCTTCGTCTTTCCCGGCTTCGGCTCGCTGCTGGTCGACGCCATGCAGTTGCGCGACGTGCCGCTGATCGAGGCGTCGGTGCTGATCGCCGCCTTCATCTTCATCGCCGTGAACCTGGTTGCCGATATCGGCGCGGTCCTGCTCAACCCGAAGCTGAGGACCTGAGATGGCGGTCCAGACCCTCTCCGAAAGACGCAGGCCCGGCCCGCTGGCGGTGTTCTGGTCGGCTCCGAGCAGTTTTCGCATCGGCTTCGTGCTGCTGGCGGTCCACATCCTGCTTGCCGTGTTCGGGCCGTTCATCGCGCCCTTCCCGCAACAGCAGATGATGGTCGGCCGGCCGATCCAGGGACCGGACCTCACGCACTGGTTCGGCACCGACCAGCTCGGCCGCGACATCTTCAGCCGCACGCTGCATGGCGGTTGGATCGTCATCAGCCTGTCCGTCACCGGCACGATCCTGGGCGTGGCGATCGGCGCGACGATCGGGCTCGCTTGCGGCTATACCCGCGGCTGGGTGGACGAGGTGGTGATGCGGCTGGTGGAGGCCATCCTCAGCATCCCGTTCCTGATCCTGGCGCTGCTCACCGTGTCGATGGCCGGGCCGGCGCTCGCCGGCTCGCCCTTCCTGGTCATCATGGTGGTGGCGATCATCTATACGCCGCGCATCGCCCGCATGGCGCGCGCCGCCGCGCTCGACGTGGTGATGCGCGACTACGTGACTGCGGCGCGGCTGCGCGGCGAGGCCACCTTCTCGGTCGTGCGCCGCGAATTGCTGCCCAACGTGATGGGCGTGCTGCTGGTCGAGTTCGCGGTGCGGGCCGGCTACGCGCCGATCCTCATCGGTACGCTCGGCTTCCTCGGCTTCGGCATGCAGCCCCCGTCGCCTGAATGGGGACTGATGATCAGCGAGTACCGCAACCTTCTGACGGTTCAGCCATGGGCCGTGTTCGGACCGGGCCTGATGCTGTCCACCCTGGTCATAGGCCTGAACTTTTTCACCGAGGGTCTGGCGCGCATCCTCGGTCGTTCGCCTGTGAGAAACTCCAAATGAGCGCGGTCTGCATGGAAGTGCGCGGACTGACGCTGGACTACGCGACACCCGGCGGCGTGCAGCGGGCGCTCGCCGATGTCAGCCTCGATGTGCGCCGCGGCGAGGTGCTCGGCCTGGTCGGCGAGAGCGGCTCGGGCAAGAGCACGCTGGCCTATCAGATGCTGGGCTACATGCAGCCCAATGCGCGTAGAGTCGCCGGTTCCGTGGTCTTCGACGGTATCGACGTCGCGAAGCAGCCGGTCGATGCGCTGCAGCGCCTGCGCGGCAACCGCATCAGCTTCGTGCAGCAGAACCCGACCACCGCGCTCAACCCCGCCATGACCGTCGGCGACCAGATCGGCGAGGTGCTGCGCGTGCACAAGGGCATGGACGCCACCGCGATCAAGGCGCGCTTCGACGAACTGATGCGGCAGGTCGGGCTGGCCGGCATCGCCGCCGTAGGAGAGCGCTACCCGCACCGGCTTTCCGGCGGGCAGCAGCAGCGCATCGCCATCGCCATGGCGCTGGCCTGCGAGCCCGAGCTGATCGTGCTGGACGAGCCGACCACCGGTCTCGACGTCACCGTTCAGCAGCAGATCATCCAGCTGCTCAAGTCGCTGCGCGCCAGCCACGGCGTCTCGATGGTCTACGTCACCCACGACCTGCCGCTGCTGCGGCAGATCGCCGACCGGCTGGGCGTGATGTATCGCG
>JAEUMA010000580.1 GCA_016793565.1 Rhizobiaceae bacterium | reverse complement strand
CGTCCGGGCGAAGGCTATCGCCAGCGCACAGAATTCCGGTTCCGGGCCGGTTAGACGGGACTAAGCGCCCGAGAAGGCGGCCCGCAGCAGGGGATGCGGAGCGAGAGCACCGCGCACGCCAACTACCGCCGCGGCGGTGAGGTGGCCCTTGCGCGCGGCTTCCCGCGGCGGAAGGCCGCAAAGTATCGCGGCGAGATAGCCGGCGTTGAAGGCATCGCCCGCGCCGGTCGTGTCGACGGGGCGCTCCACCCTTTCCGCCGCGACGACGTTCGGCGTGCCGCCGTCGCCGACGAGGGCAGGGTCGGCGCCATCCTTGATCGCGAATTCCTTGACGCCGGCCGCCTGAAGGCGTGCGGCTGTGGCATCGGCGTCGGCGTCACCGAAAAGGGCTTGCTCGTCGGCAAGCGTCGGCAGGGCGATGTCCGACAGCGCCATGGCCTGACGCATCGCCTCGCGCGCCGCTTCCGGAGAGGGCCACAGCCTCGGCCGGTAGTTCGGGTCGAAGGCGATCATGCCGCCGTTTGCGCGGGCTGCCGATATCGCCGTCAGCAGGTTCTTTCGGGCCGGCGCTTCCAGGATCGCGAGGGTTATGCCCGAAAAATAGATCAGATGCCGGTCGCGCAAGCTTTCTTCCAGCTTCGCCGGATCGTCGGCCAGACGCCGCGCGGCCGCGTCGCCGCGCCAGTATGTGAAGGAACGCTCCGCTCCGTCCAGCGTGATGGCGTAGAGGCCGGGCCGCGCGCCGGGAAGAACTGGGCTCGACGCGGCGTTGATGCCGTTGTCGGCCAGGAAGGCGATCTGGTCTTGCGAGAAGCGGTCGTCGCCGAAGGCCGTCACATAGCTTGCGGATGCCTCTCCCCCGAGGATCGCCTTGATGCCCCACAGCGTGTTGAGCGTGTCGCCGGCAAAGCCCATGCGCCAATGGTCGCCTTCAGACGACAATTCGATCATACATTCGCCGACGGATGCTACGCGCTTCATCCTTGCCTCGCCTCTGCCTGTGCGCCATCGTCTAGGCTAGGTCGAATGCCGCTGTCATCCGCCTTTCGAAAGGGATGCCGTATTGTCCGCGTCTTTGCGTTTTCTTCTGGCCTTGCTGGTGCTGGTCGTTCTGGTCAGCGGCGGCTTCTATGTCAGCGACCGCCTGCGGCCTACCGCCGCTGCTCCTGCCCAGGCCCAGGCCGGACTGCCGCGTACCAAGCCGACTGTCGCCGGCCTCTACCAGGTGTCGATAGAGCCGGAGAACGCAACGGTGCCGCAGGGCGAACTGCACGCCTGGGTGCTCACCTTGCGCACGCCGGACGGCAAGGCGGTGGACGGGGCGGAGATCGCGGTGGATGGCGGCATGCCGGCCCACAATCACGGCCTGCCGACCAGTCCCAAGGTAACGGCTGCGCTGGGCGAGGGCCGCTACCGGATCGACGGCGTCCGTTTCAACATGGGCGGCAGGTGGGAACTCCGGTTCGCGATATCGGGCGCGGCGGGAACGGACGCGGTCGCATTCGACCTCGACGTGTGACGGCAATGCTGCTGCGCGCGGCGGTCTGGCTCGGGCTGTTTTGGGCGATAGGCCTGCTTGCCGGCTGCGGCCCGGCGCCCTTCAACGAAAAGGAGCGGGCGACGATCGTCTCGCTCTCGCTTTCGGCGCTCAAGCCGCTACCACCCGATCCCACCAATGCCTATGCCGACCAGCCGGGCGCCGCGGCGTTGGGCGCGACGCTCTTCTTCGACACACGGCTCAGCCGCGATGGCAACGTCTCGTGCGGCACCTGCCACAAGATCGACCGTCATTTCCAGGACGACCTGCCGCTGGGCGTCGGCGTGTCGACCAACAACCGCAGGACCATGCCGCTCGCCGGCGTGGCGTGGAGCCCGTTCCTGTTCTGGGACGGGCGGCGCGACAGCCTGTGGGCGCAGGCGCTGACACCGCTGGAGGACGCGCGCGAGCATGCCGGCAACCGGGCCGCCTATGCGCATTTCATAGCCGGTCACTTTCGCGAGCGATATGAGCGCATCTTCGGTCCGCTGCCGGACCTGGACGGCGTTCCGGACAACGCCGGACCTCTCGGCACGCGCGAGCAGCAGGCGGCGTGGGCGAGCCTGGGCGATGCCCAGCGCGACGGCGTCGACCAGGTCTTCGTCAATCTCGGCAAGGCGATAGCGGCGTTCGAGCGTTCGCTCACGCCGCAGCCAACGCGGTTCGACCGCTTCGCGGGGGCGCTGGCGAAGGGGGAGAACCCGCGGAGCGCCGATGCCCTGTCGGACGAGGAGGTGCAGGGCCTGCGCCTGTTCATCGGCAAGGCCAACTGCATCACTTGCCACAACGGTCCGCGTTTCACAGACGATCATTTCCACAAGACCGGCGTTCCTGACGCTGCCGGGCTGCCGGCGGAGAGCGGCCGGGCTGACGGCGTGTCCAAGGTGCTGGCAGACCCTTTCAACTGCGCCGGCCGCTTCGGCTCCGGCAGACTTGAGAACTGCCCGGAACTGCTCTTCATCAAGAAGGATGGCCCCGAACTGCTGCGTGCGTTCAAGACGCCATCGCTGCGCGGAGTGGCCGACAGGCCGCCCTACATGCATGCCGGCCAGATTCCGGATCTCGCGGCCGTCGTCGACCACTATGCCCGCGCACCAAAGGCGCCGGCCGGTCACTCCGAGGCGGAGCCGCTGACGCTCTCGGAGCGAGAGAAGGCGGCGCTGGTAGCCTTCCTGCGCACGCTCAGCGATCCTTGACCGTCTCCATGGCGACGAAGGTCGAGGTCTGCGCCACGTGGGGCAGGGCGGATATGCGTTCTCCCAGCACCCGTCGGTAGGAGGCGATGTCGCGCGTGCGCACCTTGAGCAGATAGTCGAAACTCGCCGCCATCATGTGGCACTGCTCGACTTCCGGGACGCCCATCACGGCCTTGTTGAAAGCCTCCAGCGCGGTCGAGCGTGTGTCGGAAAGGGTGACCTGCACGAAGGCGACGTGGCCTTCGCCCATGCGCTCGCGATCGACCACGGCGACATAGCCGCGGATATAGCCTTCCTTCTCCAGTCGGCGCAGCCTGATCTGCACTGGCGTCTTCGAAAGCCCGACCTTCGCGGCTAGCGCCGACATCGACAGCCGCCCGTCTCGCGACAGCGCGGCAATGATGTTGCGATCGATCCTGTCCAGTTGGTCTTCCAAGGCATGAAATCCAGTTCAAAACGCCTATAAACTGCATCCATATACGTCGATTTGAGCCGACATTGCGAGAAATTCAGGCCGATGGGCTTTGACGGTCGTGCTACGGTCGCGACGTCGTCGTTTGATGCCGCCACCACCGTTGGAAGGGTGTGCCCATGCCCAGAGCTTCGCTGGATTCGATACGCGTCGAGATGCGCGCCAATACCTTGCCGGACGAAGGCGAGGCGCTGCGCAGGCTGGTCGAGACGGCCGCCCTTTCGGAAGCGGACCGCGCCGCCATTTCGGCCAATGCGGCCGATCTGGTGCGAGCGGTGCGCTCGTCCTCTGATCCGCGCATGATGGAAGCTTTCCTGGCGACTTACGGCCTGTCTACCAAGGAGGGTGTAGCCCTGATGTGCCTGGCGGAAGCGCTGCTGCGCGTTCCCGACGCCGGGACGATGGACGAATTGATCCGTGACAAGATCGCGCCGCACGACTGGGCCGCGCATTCGGGCGATTCGGCCTCCATCTTCGTCAACGCCTCCACCTGGGCGCTGATGCTGACGGGGCGCGTGCTGGACGAGGGCGAGGGCGGTATCGAGCGGACCTTGCGGGCGATGGTGCGGCGGCTGGGCGAGCCGGTCATCCGCAAGGCGGTGGCGGCGGCGATGCGCGAGATGGGCGAGCAGTTCGTGCTCGGCCGCACCATCGACGAGGCGGTCCGCAACGGGCGGCCGATGACGTCAAAGGGCTACCTCTACTCCTTCGACATGCTGGGCGAGGCGGCCCGCACCGAGGCCGACGCGCTGCGTTATCATCGTGCCTATTCCGACGCGATCTCGTCCCTCGACGGCGGCTCCAACGGCGTCGACATCCGTTACAACCACGGGATTTCGGTCAAGCTGTCGGCGCTGCATCCGCGCTACGAGGCAGCCAAGCGCGACGAGGTGGTTCCGATCATGGCGGAACGCCTTCTGGAACTGGCGCTGGCAGCCCGCCATGCCCGCATGGGTCTCAACGTCGACGCGGAGGAAGCCGACCGGCTCGACCTCTCGCTCGACGTGATCGAGCGGGTTCTGGCCGACGACGGGCTGGTCGATTGGAACGGCCTCGGCGTTGTCGTGCAGGCCTACGGGCCGCGTGCCGGCTACGTCATCGACTGGCTCTACGCGCTGGCGCGCCGGCACGACCGCTCCATCATGGTGCGGCTGGTGAAGGGTGCGTACTGGGATACCGAGATCAAGCGCGCCCAGACGCTTGGTCTCGACGGCTACCCGGTCTTCACGCGCAAGGTGAACACCGACGTCTCCTAT
>JAEUMA010000573.1 GCA_016793565.1 Rhizobiaceae bacterium | reverse complement strand
TGCCAAGCCCGGCCTGTGGTTCTTCGCCGCCTCTGTCCTGCTCACGGCGCTTGCTGCCACGCTGGTGAGATCGGCGCCGCGCGACTGACCGGGCGGCTAAAGCGGCCTACCGCTCGATATCAATGCCTGTATTGCTGGATGCGCGTGGTGCGCAGGCCGGCGAGGCCGTATTCGTCGATCGAAGCCTGCCACGAGAGAAACTCCTCCGTGGTGAGCTTGTAGCGCTGGCAGGCTTCCTCGAGGCTCAGCAGGCCTCCGCGAACCGCCGCCACCACTTCTGCCTTGCGGCGGATTACCCAGCGCCGCGTATTCGAGGGCGGGAGGTCGGCGATGGTGAGCGGGCTCCCATCGGGGCCGATCACATACTTGACACGCGGCCGTACCAGATCGGTCATTCTACTCTCTACGCAACACACAAAAGACCCAATCCGCCTGACCCTAGCCCAGCAGCTTTAAAAAAGGGCTAAGCGCGAGGATCGAATCGCGGGCAGGCTGCGCGCGCCATGGCAAACGGTGCGGTCTTGACCTACATAGGCTCGGTCGGCATGACGTGTCGGCCAAACGGAACCCTGCGATGAACAGCCTTGACCTTCCGAAGCGGCCACAGGATACGCGCGTCGTCGTCGCGATGTCGGGCGGCGTCGATTCCTCGGTCGTGGCCGGCCTGCTGCAGCGCGAGGGCTACCAGGTCATCGGTGTCACCCTGCAACTATACGATCACGGCGCGGCGGCGCACCGCGCCGGTTCCTGCTGCGCCGGCCGCGACATCGACGACGCGCGCCGCGTGGCCGAAACGCTCGGTATCCCGCACTACGTCCTCGACTACGAGCAGCGCTTCCGCGAGGCCGTGATCGACCCCTTCGCAGCGAGCTACGTGGCAGGCGAGACGCCGATCCCCTGCGTGCTGTGCAACCAGACGGTCAAATTCGCCGATTTGCTGGAGACTGCGCGCGAACTCGGCGCTGACGCGCTGGCGACTGGCCATTACATCCGCAGCCGCGCGAACGGCGCCCATCGCGCGTTGTTCCGGCCGCTCGACGCCAGCCGAGACCAGAGCTACTTCCTCTTCGCTACCACGCAGGAGCAGATCGACTTCCTGCGCTTTCCGCTGGGTGGCATGGCCAAGCCCGACGTGCGCGCTGTCGCCGAGGCGATGGGCTTGGCTGTGGCCGACAAGCCCGAC
Source organism: Rhizobiaceae bacterium (assembly GCA_016793565.1). Lineage (GTDB taxonomy): Bacteria > Pseudomonadota > Alphaproteobacteria > Rhizobiales > Rhizobiaceae > JAEUMA01. The sequence goes on along the minus strand of JAEUMA010000573.1, from coordinate 2,187 downwards.
AGCCAGGACATCTGCTTCGTTCCGCAGGGGCGCTACTCCGACATCGTGGCGCGGCTGAAGCCGTCGGCCGCCCTGCCGGGCGAGATCGTCCACCTCGACGGCCGTGTGCTCGGCCGCCACGACGGCATCATGCACTTCACGATCGGCCAGCGCCGCGGAATCGGCGTGGCGGCGGCAGAGGCGCTCTATGTCGTCCATCTCGATTCGGAGCGCAGCCGCGTGATCGTCGGCCCGCGCGAGGCGCTGGACACGCGCCGCGTCGTGCTGCGCGACGTGAACTGGCTGGGCGACGTCGCGCTTGCCGATCTGCCCGAGGAAGGCATCGACCTTTACGCCAAGGTCCGCTCGACGCGTCCGCCACGGCCGGCACGGCTGAGGCGCGTCGCCGGCGACACGGTGGTCGACCTAGCCGAGGGCGAGGCCGGAGTCGCGCCCGGGCAGGCCTGCGTCCTCTATTCCGACGACGCAGACGGGTCGCGCGTTCTGGGCGGCGGCTTCATTCTTCGCTCGCAGCGCGGCACCGAGGCCGAGGCAATGCTCGCCCGTCTGACTAGCCCGCGCCACGCGGCAAGCCCGGCGGCCTGAACCTCGCCGCCATGGCAGGTCAGCCGTGGTTGACGCTGCCCGCCGTCAGGATCTCCAGCACCTGGATCGCCTCTTCGCCGCCGGTGCGCGGTTCCTCGCGCGTCTCGATGCAGCGCAGGAAATGCTGCAGCTCACGCGTCAGCGGCATGCCCTCCTCCACCGGCACATAGGACGGCTCTTCCGCCGTGAAGGCCCACTGCCCGCTGTCCTGCCAGACGGCGTAGCGGTATACTGCCAGCTTGCGCTGCCAGGGCTCGACATCGTCGAACACCGCCATCGCCTTGGTGCCCACCACGGTCAGCCGCCGCTCCCGGTAGGGCGTGAGGCGCGAGGCGAACAGATGCCCGCTGAGGCCGCTGGCGAAACGCATATGGACATGCGCCAGGTCGCTGCGGTTGTCGACCACCGCTGCGCCCTCCCCGCGCACCTCGACCGGCGCCTCGCCGGTGATGGCGAGGATCATGGACAGATCATGCGGCGCAAGATCCCAGAGCGCGTCGTTCTCGGTATGAAACTTGCCGAGACCGAGCCGGTGTGAGTGGATGTATTTGACCTCGCCGAGCTCGCCCGCGTCGATCAGCGCCTTGAGCTTCTCGAAGGCGGGATGATAGCGCAGCACATGGCCTACCATGAAGACGCGGCCATGCGTGCGCGCGGCGGCCACCGCGCGGCGCGCATCGGGAACGGAAAGCGCTATCGGCTTCTCGACCAGCATGTCCTTGCCGTGTTCGGCGGCGCGGATCGCGATCTCCGAGTGGAACTGCGGCGGCAGAGCCAGAACGACCGCGTCGACGTCGTCGCGGCGCAGCACATCGTCGGGCGCGATCGCCAGCACGTCGTGGTCGGCCGCGAAACCTTCGGCACGCGGTCCGTTGATGTCGGACACGGCATGGAGCGCTCCGAGCGCCTTGAGCGTACGGATATGGTTGCTGCCCCAGTACCCGCAACCCAGGACAGCGATGCGCGGCTTCATCGATCGGACACTCGGAATATCGTGGCGGACACATAGCGGCGCTTCCCGCCGAACTCAACCCGTCGCGCCGGACATGTGCAGGACATGTGCTTGACAGGTTCGCACGGGGCCTTCTATACCCGCGCCAGCCTTGACGGGGACACCCGGGGGCATGGCGCAGGCATGGCCTGTCGCCGCGTGGCGGAGTAGCTCAGTCGGTTAGAGCAGAGGAATCATAATCCTTGTGTCGGGGGTTCGAATCCCTCCTCCGCTACCATCCCATTTCCGGGAAACATTCTCCGGCCAGTCCTCACCCTTCGAAAAGCCCATGTTTTCCGGGCACTTGAGCGCGGACCTGTTTGCGGCCCGAAGCCCAAAATCGTCATTTCCGTTCTCTGCGGGCCAACATTCTTCAAACCTGTGTGCTAGCCGGTTTAGCATCCAGCTCTGTAAGTGCTTGTTTTTGTTAAGCCCAGGCGAAATTTGCTGGATAGGATTCCGAAGTTTCCGGCGCCCGACCGAGAGCCGAGTTCCAACTTGGCGGTAATTCAGGGGTTTCGCTCGTCGGGGACCGGGCGCCGGAACGGACCGTCAGGTTCTGGGGAACGACCTGCGGTAAGCCGCCGTTCTGCGTCCGACCCCATATCGAT
>JAEUMA010000570.1 GCA_016793565.1 Rhizobiaceae bacterium | reverse complement strand
CGCCAGAGCAAACGCGCGCTCCACCGCCGCGGCGGATCGCAGACCCGTGGACACGCCGACACCGCCATCCGTATCCAGCGGCTTGACGACCACCGGATAGCCGATCGCCTCAGCGGCGCGCAGGGCGGCGGCGGCATCACCGGCCAGGACCTGGCGCGACGCGGGTATTCCGGCCTGACGCAGCATATTGGCGGCGAGCATCTTGTTGCGGGCGAATTGCGTGCCGATCCGCGACGTCCGGTCGGTGAATGAGCTTTCGAACCAACGGCCGCGCGCGCCCTGGCCATACTGCATTACCGCCCCCGGAAGCTCGAGGAACGGGACGCCCATGGAATGGGCATTGCGCAGGAAGCGAGGGTGATTGGCGCCAAACGAAGCGCTTCTGAATTCGTCCAGAACCCCGCGCAGGAGCAAAACATGCCCGTCCGTACTCAGACCCGAAGCGAGAAGCCGGAATAGCTCCAGAGTCCACTTCAGCAGGGCGCCGACGGCTGCGTGCTGCCGGCGCAGGACCGGAATGCGCACGGTTGCACGCACGCCCTCGAAGCCCGTTACGATACCCGGCGCCATCACCGGAACACCGGTCGCTCTCTGAACGCGGTCGAGAACCCGTAGCAGGGCGGCAAGCAGGGGGTGCTGCGCGTCCCTTACCTCCGGCCCGGCCAGCACGGCGCCCTGCACCGGCGTCAGGACGATCCGCGAATCCACATCGTCCAGCCAGGGCAGTTCGCCCGGTTCGCCGCGAACCGCAACGGTCGCCACCAGCGACGGGTAGCGCATGCCGTGCGTGTAGCCTGGCACGTAGCGCAGCCTCCCGGCGATCGCCAGGGGAGGTTCGGCCTCTGTCGCCCCGGAACTCATGGACGGCACCCGCGGCTTTGCGAGCGCGGCCCGGCGTCGGCGGCGCGATACCTGCCGCCGGCAGGGGCGCGATCCTGTCGTCTGCCATGGTCGCGCATACATGCGGCTCCGCTTTACGCGGTGCGACCCTAGACCGTTTCAGGGCTCAATTGAAATGGTCCGCCGCGTTTTCGGCGTAGGTGCGAACCCGCCTGGCCAAGTGTCGCCAAACAGCACCCCCTAAAGAAGCGCGGGCGCGATCGTGGTAATGATGAACTGCCTCACGAAGAAGATGACCAGCAGCAGGATGATCGGCGATATGTCGATGCCGCCTAGGTCGGGCAGGAAGCGGCGTATCGGCCGCAGTGCCGGCTCGGTTATGCGGAACAGGAAATTGCCGATCATGCCGACGACCTGATTGCGCGGATTGACCACGTTGAAGGCATAGAGCCACGAGAACACGGCGGACGCGATGAGCAGCCACCAATAGATGTCGAGCGCAAGCAAAATAGTCTGAATGAGGGCGAGCATGCCGTACTCCGTGGGGTAGCCGAGATGTAGCCATTGCCCCGGCGGCGGGCAAGCCCCGCAGCGCTATCGCGCCGCACGTCCTTTGCCGTGTTTGCCTGACAACGACAAGGCGATGTCGGACTATGCCGAAGACGTTGCTTTCCGCGCGGCATCAACGTCGCCACGACGATTGGCGCCCCTGCGTGGCGCCACGCGGCAGGACATCCGCTTGACAGCGCGGGGCCACACCTCATAAATGCCGCATCGCCGAACGGGGCTGTAGCTCAGCTGGGAGAGCGCATCGTTCGCAATGATGAGGTCAGGGGTTCGATCCCCCTCAGCTCCACCATTCGGCGATCATATCTAATTGTATTTATTCAGTTTTTAATTTAGGCCTTTGTTGTCCCTACTTGTATCCCTGCTTTCCTGAGACGGACGAGGCCGATCACCTCCCGCACCGGGCGCTGCAGAACTCCACCGTGGCGAGACCAGAAGCCGGCTTCCCCAAGACTGCGGTGGGCGCAAGAAACGAAGAAATCGCCGACATCGCGGTGCGCCTTGTGCAATGATCGGTTGTTGCTACGATAGGTTGATTTCATTGTATGCGCGGGGGGCTTGCATGCAATTCCGGAAAGGGGTCTTTTTCGTCTTACTGGTTGCTATGCTCTCCGGGTGCGGAACTCCCGCCAGAACGGTCAATGCCGTCTCAGCCAAGCATCTTGTGCAAGTCCCGGCGATCATCGGTTCTCTCAAATGCGCCTTCGCGCAGGCGCTCGAGAAGGAAGCGGCAAAGCGTGCGCGGCCACGGCTTACGGGCAAGGTCGCGGACGTCACTCTGAACCTTCAGGTTGTGGACACGCAAGAAGGGGCCGGTGAAGCCAAGCTAGGACCCTCCGTCCTGACGCTGGGTGCCGGAGGTTCGATTACGCCGTTCATCAACGGCAGCGTCACCCAGACCAACACCGTGGAGACGGTCATCAAGTTTCGGCTCCGGCTTCTGCACGAGCCGCAGTATCCATCCGCCTGCGCGAACGCGACGAAGGAAGCACGGTCCGAATACGGGTTCGAGCGCTGGCTCACGACAGTCGTCGAAGGCCTTGAACCAAACGCTACGTTCGCACCTGCAGGGCAGCTCGATAGCTTGCAATTCAAGGGCTCCTTCGGCGTGCTGAAGAAGGGTAGTGGTGGGGCCCAGTTCGACGTCGTGTTTGTTTCCGGCAAGGTGAGCGGCAGCGCCGGCCGAAACGACGTGCAGTCGATCGACTTCACAATTCTCGCGCCCACGGCGAAGGTTCCCCTGCCAACCACCAGTCCCGACGACCCGAATGGAGCGAATACGCTCTCCAATCGTCCGAACACAATGTTCTGACGCTTTGCAGGCAGCAACCGGATGGGCCGAGTGCCTGCCTTGAGAGTTCGTCCAATTTGGGCGCCGGCTCAGGCATCGCCTCTTCCGCTGGCGATCAATTCTCGCTTCGTCCGACGTTGCCGCCATCGTCATAGCGATCCGGAACCAGCTTCCAGCCGAGCCCGACCTGCGAGGCGACATAGGCAGCACAGGCCTCGTGCTGGGCATCGAGAGAGTTAAACTCCTGCTCGAGCCCCTCCTCCGTCGACTTGCGGGTATAGACGGCGCATCGCAACCGCAGCCGCCCGGCCGGTTCATCGCGGCCCTTGCGAGAGGAGAGCTTGGCGACGGCGTTCATCGCCTGACCAGCCCGAAGAAGCGCGGTCCGGACCAATGGGCGCCGGTGATCAGGCGGGCGATGGCGCTCAGCGACGGATAGACCTTCGCCTCGAACACATAGCCGCCTT
>JAEUMA010000553.1 GCA_016793565.1 Rhizobiaceae bacterium | reverse complement strand
ATGCGGTTGGCGTTGTCGATGCTGGACCATGCGGAGAACGCATAGGACACCGCCGCGGTCGCGACGTAGTCCGGATCGGTCTTGATCGCCTCCAGCGCCTGCAGGTTGCCGTTGCCGCCGACGACGCGCACCTCGCCGCTGCGTCCTCCCGCCTTGATGGCGTTCGCCGCGTCGATCGCGGTCTCGTCGGCGGGGCTGTAGATCCAGGTGATGTCCGGGTTCTGCAGCAGCAGCGCATTGACGCGCTCCGGCAGCGTCGTGTTCCACTCGCTGATCTTGACCTCGATGCTCTCGATCTTGCAGTCACAGAGCTTGGCGAGTGCTTCCTTGGCGGCGTCGTGGCGCAGCTTGGAGATGCCGAATTCCGGATAGTACCACATCAGGACTGAGGCCTTGCCGCCCGCCTTCTGGGCAATGTACTTGCCGAGCGAGTCGCCAATGATGGCGTTGACCTCGTCGCCGTCGGCCGCGTCTATGCCGGGCTCGTCCGGATTCGCGCCGCACTGGGTGCAGACGACCGTGATACCGGCGGCCTTCGCGTCGGCCAGGGAACTGGACACGGCGGCGGGCAGGATGGCGGCGAGCGCGATCACGTCGGGCTTCGTCTGGATCGCCGATTGAATCGCATCGTCCCAACCCTTGACGCTGCCGCGGCCGTCGATCACCTGCGTCGTCCAGCCCAGCGCCTGAGCGGCTTCCACCTGAGCCTCGCTGATCGCGCGGCAGCCTTCGATGGCCGAGGCGCAGACGATGCTGACGAGCTTCTTGCCTTCCTGAGCCTTGGGGCCGGTAGCCGGCAGCTGGCTTTCCTCGGCCGTGCGCGGCGCCATCGCCCGCTCGACCATGGCGTCGAGTTCCGCGTCGGCCAGGGCTGCGCCGCCCATGCCGAGCAGGATGCCCACCGACAGAATTGAACTGAGCATGCGCGAGCGGCCGCGCGTCGTTTCATGCTTGTTGGCCATCATGTTCCTCCCAGGTGACGTGACGTCGACCTCCCGATATCGGACGCACAAGCCCGAAAGCCGACTGATTAGCATTATGTCATACTGATGGGTATTTCAACAGATGATTGGTGCTCATCCGGCCGGCTTGGTCGGACGCTATCCCTATGCGCGTACGGCCGGATTTTGCCGTGATGGTTGGCGGAGGACGGGCGCGCCGCCGTGCCGAACGCGCCCGGCACCGTAGGACAGGCAGCTTAGGCCGTCGGTTGGTGCGGCTTCGGTCCGCCGGCGCCGGTTCAGCGTGCAACGGCTCCGCCGATCGCGATGCGTCGATGGCAGCGGGCTGGACATCGCAACGATGCCCCTGGGCACGTCCAGGCTTGGTTCTTTTGGAACCGGGCTGAAAGTTCCGCTACGATTCTGTTGGCGCACCGATCTTCTGGCCGGTCTTTGCTCAGTCAGCTGCCGACGAGACCGCCGCGGCCGACCACTTCGCTCGTGTGAAGCTTCAGGTCGATGCTGGAAAAGGCGCGCGCGAAATTCAGAATCTCGCGATCCTGGACGGTTTCCTCCTGATCGCTGTCTGGTCAGTCGGCGCAGCTGCGCGACAGCCCACTCCGGCCCAAGCCGGAGCGGGATTTGCCGGGTCGTTGGCTAATCGGCGATATCCTACTGCGCGGCAGCCTTCATAGCTGCTTCCAGCTTGGCCTTGTCGGCGTCCGAAAGCTCCGGCCGGTCTACCGTCAGTGTGAGCTTTTCCAGAGTTCCGGTGAAGTTGAACGGCACCTGATAGGCCGAGTCGTCCACCGAAGTGCTGGTATCCGAGCCGATATCCATGTTTTCGTCCCAGGCCAGGATCAACGGGATGGTGTGTTCCATCTTCTCCGTGGCTACCACCGTACCGTCGACCTTGAGAGTGCCGGTGCCGCCCTGGCCGATGCCGCTCATGTTGTTGAAGGCGAGGGTGGCCGCGCCGAGCCCATCATATTCGAAGTCGAACTCAATCCTGTGCTTACCGGCACTCAGCGCCTCCGGGCCAACCCAGTTGATGTGCTTGAGGCCTACCAGGTTCCAGGTGAAGGTCGGCTTGCCCTTGTTTATGAAAAGGCCGTAGCCGCCGAAGCGTCCGCCCTGCGTGATGATCATGCCGTCGCCGCCGCCGTCCGGCACGGTCACGTCGGCGGTGAAGGTGTAGGACGAGTTGAGCAATGTCGGCGCGACGCCGTTCGAGATGCCGGTCATGCGCGGCAGGTCGAAACTGGTTCGGCCCGCCATGATGCTCGGCCGCGGGGTGACAAGCCGGGTTGCCACGGACGAGTCGAGAGGCAGCACCTGATACTTCTCCGCCTCCTTCCAGAACATCGCCTCCAGTTCGTTGAGCTTGTCGGGATGTTTGGCGGCGACGTCGTCGGCCTGCGTCCAGTCGTGGGCTAGATCATAAAGTTCCCACTTCGCGCTACCGGCGGGATCCGGATTGGTGGCGCCGCTGGTCACCCAGGACGGCCGCTCGACCTTGGTCGTGGCGATCCAGCCTTCATGGTAGATCGCAAACTCGCCCATCATCTCGAAATACTGGGTACGATGGTGCGACGGCTCGTCCTTGTTGGCGACGTCGAAGGTGTAGACGAGGCTGGTGCCCTCCATCGGGCTCTGCGGGATGCCATCCACCACCGACGGCTCGTGGATGCCGGCGGCCTCGAGGATGGTCGGCGCGATGTCGATGACGTGGGCAAACTGGTTACGGATGCCACCCTTGTCGGTGATATGGCCGGGCCAGGAGACCGCCATGCCCTGGCGGGTGCCGCCGAAATAGCCGGCGATCTGCTTGGTCCACTTGAAGGGCGTGTCGAAAGCCCAGCTCCACGGCACTGCCATGTGGTTGTAGGTGAACTCGGTGCCCCAGATGTCGTAGAAGTCCTTCAA
>JAEUMA010000526.1 GCA_016793565.1 Rhizobiaceae bacterium | reverse complement strand
CATGCAGCCCGCGCCGCCCGCGCAGGGCTCCGACGGCTCGCAGGCCGGGTTCGATGCCAGCCGCTTCGGCAAGCTGCCCGATGCCGCCTACGGCGCCTACCAGCGCGGCCTCTACAAGACCGCCTACAATCTGGCGCTGCCGCGCGCCAAGAGCGGCGATCCGGCCGCGCAAACGCTGGTCGCGGAGATTCTCTCTCGCGGACTTGGCGTCGCGCGCCAGGAAGGCGAGGCGGCCAAGTGGTATGCCGCCGCCGCAGAGCAGGGCGTGCCGGAAGCGCAGTTCCAGTATGCGCTGATGCTGATCGACGGCAATCACGCCGCTAAGGATCCGAAGGGGGCGTTCGCCCTGATGCAGGCCGCCGCCGAGGCGGGCAACACTTTGGCACAGTTCAATCTCGCGCAGATGATGATGGCACGCGAAACGGGCGCTGCCTCCATCGCCACCGCCGTTTCCTACTACCAGCGGGCGGCCGAGGCTGGTCTTGGCGACGCGCAATATGCGATGGCGCAGATCTACATCAACGGCGTAGGCGGCCGGCCGAAGGACGAGGTCGAAGCGCGCAAGTGGCTGGTGCGGGCCGCCCGGCAGAACTACGACACCGCGCAGCTCGATCTGGCGACCTGGCTGGTCGACGGTCGCGGCGGCGCCCGCGAACTCAAGGCCGGCTATGCCTGGATGCGCCGTGCCGCGCTCGGCGGCAACGTGGCGGCGCAAAACCGGCTAGCCAAGCTCTACATGCAGGGCCTCGGCACCGACCCCGACAGCCAGGCCGCCGCAGCGTGGTATTTTCTGGCGCGGCGGGCCGGCCTCATCGACCTGGAGATGGAAGATTTTCTCGACGGGCTGACCGACGAGGAAAAGCAGGCGGCGCTGCTGCTGGCCAACCGGCTGCGGTGAATTCCGGCGAATCCGGCCGCGCTTGACGCCTCGGGCAAATGCCACTATGGAACGCCGACTTTCCATGAGGTCGATCGGCAGACTGCGCCAGACTGTCCGGCGCGCTCGGTAACTTTGGCCTCGTCCAGAATTTAAAGGTACGCGATATGTCCCGCGAATGTGAACTGACCGGCAAAGCCGTCATGAGCGGCAACAATGTGAGCCACGCCAACAACAAGACCAAGCGTCGGTTCCTGCCGAACCTGGTCAACGTGACGCTGCAGTCCGAGGCGCTGAACCAGAACGTGCGCCTGCGCATCTCCGCCAACGCGCTGCGTTCGGTCGAGCATCGCGGCGGCCTGGACGCCTTCCTCGCCAAGGCCGACGCCGACGAATTGTCGCCGCGCGCGCGCCTGCTGAAGAAGCAGATCGCCAAGAAGACCGCGGAACAGCCGGCGGCCTGATCGGCTTCCGGCGAACGGGCTGCGGTTGACCGCAGCCCACGCCACTGGTGCCATAACCCAGGATAAAAAAATGGGACGTCCGATTTCGTACCTGCCCTTCGTGGTGGCGATGGCGATCGTCGTCGTCGCCTCCAACGTGCTCGTCCAGTTCCCGGTCGACGGCCAGATCGGCCGGCTGGCGCTTTCCGACGTGCTGACCTGGGGCGCCTTCACCTATCCTTTCGCCTTCCTGGTCACCGACCTCGCCAACCGCCGTCACGGGCCGGTGCCGGCGCGACGCATCGTCTTCGTTGGCTTCATGCTGGCAGTGGCCTGCTCCATCCTGGTTCCGCCGCTGCTGTTTTCGACGGGCGTCATCGCCTACGAGACGGCCGCCGACCGCCTCGTGCGAATCGCCTGTGCCTCCGGCGCGGCTTTTCTGACGGCCCAGCTGCTCGACGTCACCGTGTTCAACCGGCTGCGGCGCCAGAGCTGGTGGCGCGCACCCGTGTTCGGTTCGCTCGCCGGCTCGGTGTTCGACACCGCGATCTTCTTCACCGTCGCCTTTTCCGCCAGCTTCGCCTTCGTCGGACCGGACGACGCCTTCGCGCTGGAGGCCGCTCCGCTTTTCGGCCTGCTGCCGATGGAGGCGCCGCGCTGGATTTCGTGGGCGCTGGGGGATCTCACGGTCAAGCTGGCGATCGCCGTATTCGCGCTGATCCCGTATCGACTGATCGCCGCGCGCTGGAGCCAGCCGGCAGCCGCCTGACGCTCTATTCGTCGTTCAGGACGAATTCCAGGTAGAGGTTGCGCTGCAGCATCGAGTGGTTGTCGTCCGAGACCAACGAAACCATGGTGGCCCCGTCGGCGCGCATCCACACGTCCATGCCTTCCATGTTGTCGATCTGGTAGCCCATGTCGGCTTCCAGCAGGATCGGCCCGTCGGCAAGGCTGCCCTTGGCGATGGACTCGCCGTAAATGCGGCGCAGGCGCATGCGTACGCCTTCGGCCATGGAGAAGCTGCTTTCCAGCAGCAGCAGGTCGCCGTTGGGCAGGAAGGCCCCGTCGGTGATGTCGAACTCGCCACGCCGCTTGACGGTGAAGACGCCCTTGTTCGGGGCTTCGATGATGGCGGCGAAGATGTTGCCGTTCTTGTCGAGGCTCTTCTCCGAGACCACGACGAGCGCATTTTCATGCTGCCCCTGCGGATGCGCCCGCGTCACGGTCTCGAAGCCGCGGTTCTGGCGCAGCTCGGCCTTCGGCACCAGGAAGTTCAGGGTGCGGAAGGCTGACTTCATGTTGCCCGGCTCGATCCTGAACTGGGCGATGCGATGGTCGCGCTCGAAGCTGACCGTGGCTATGCCGTCCTCGACGTCCAGCCCCTCGGCGTCGACCAGCCATTTGCGGCTGATGGGCTGGCCCTCCGCGTCGACCATCTGCTCCATGGAGAAATCGGAGATGCCGGCCGGGCGACCTTCCGTATCCCGGTCGATGGTGCCGAAGTACCAGTAGCCGGTATCGGCCACGCCCATGAACTTTTCGCCCGGCGTCAGGAAGCGGAAGGCCGACAGGGCGCCGAAATGCGGATAGGCGGAGGTCATCTCCAGGCCGCCGACGAATTCCAGCGGCCCGAAACGTGTCTCTGCGCTGCCGATGTGCAATTCGGTGATCGGCCGGGTGATGATCTGCGCCGGCTGGTTCTTGCCCTCGGCGAGCGCGGGATGGGCCAGCAGGGCGGCGGCGACGAGCGCACTAGCGGCGAGTCTGAGCCATGCGAGCCCGCTTTTCGGCGATGGCGTTTCGCAGTGTCCAATCGCTCCACCCCTCGGCGGCGGACCGTATAAACTACGCCATAAGAACGAGCGCACTCCGCTTATGCTCGCGGAAAGAGCGCTCATCCGGCGCGGCGCAGACCGCCCTGCCGGCCGCGCGCGCCCTCCTCTTCGAAGAGGCCGGCGAGCTGCTCGGTCATGGCGCCTGCCAATTCCTCGGCGTCGACGATGGTGACGGCGCGGCGGTAGTAGCGGGTGACGTCGTGGCCGATGCCGATGGCCAGAAGTTCGACAGGCGAGCGCGTCTCGATCAGCTCGATCACCGCGCGCAGGTGCCGCTCGAGATAGTTGCCCGTATTGACGGACAGGGTGGTATCATCGACCGGCGCGCCGTCGGAGATCATCATCAGGATCTTGCGCTGTTCGGGCCGGCCGATCAGGCGCTGGTGCGCCCACAGAAGCGCCTCGCCGTCGATGTTTTCCTTGAGCAGGCCTTCGCGCATCATCAGGCCGAGGTTGCGGCGGGCACGCCGCCACGGCGCGTCGGCGCTCTTGTAAATGATGTGGCGCAGATCGTTGAGCCGGCCCGGATTGGCCGGCTTGCCGTCCTTCAGCCACTTTTCGCGCGACTGGCCGCCTTTCCAGGCGCGGGTGGTGAAACCGAGGATTTCGACGGAGACGCCGCAGCGCTCCAGCGTGCGCGCCAGAATGTCCGCGCAAGTGGCCGCGACCGTGATGGGACGGCCGCGCATCGAGCCCGAATTGTCGAGCACCAGTGTCACCACCGTGTCGCGGAACTTGGTGTCGCGTTCCTGCTTGAAGGACAGCGGCTGCATC
>JAEUMA010000751.1 GCA_016793565.1 Rhizobiaceae bacterium | reverse complement strand
CGGGCGATCAACCCGCAGCGCGGCATACGCCCCGGACCGGCACGCGGACCGAGAGCCCGACCTCCGCCATCAGAGCACGCGAAGCGCGATCACGCCCGAAGCGTATCCTTGTAGACGCGACCGGCCTTCATGATCAGCCGGAAATTCGTCTCGGGATCGCCGATCAGCGCGATATTCTTGAGCGGATCGCCTTCTACGACGATCAGGTCCGCCAGCGCGCCGGCCTCGACTACGCCGAGCTTGCCCGGATAGGGATTGCGCGCGCCGGACATCGCCAGCAGTTCTGCGTTGCCGCTGGTCGCCATGCGCAGCACCTCGGCGGGGTCCATCCACCGGGCCAGCTTGCTGAGCTGCCGGCCCTGCGAGGCAGTCTGGGCGGGGCTGAAGAGAATATCGGTGCCGAATGCCATCTTGACCCCGTATTTCGGGCCGAGTTCGAAGGCGCGCACAGTCCCGACGGCGATTTCCTCCTGCTGGCGCCGCTGGACCGGGTTGCTTTTCGGGTTGGCGTCCTCATCGGCCAGGAAAGGCTGGATCGACCACCACGCACCCTTGTCGGCCATCATGCGCACGCTTTCCTCGTCCGCGAGCTGGCCGTGCTCGATCGAGCGCACGCCGTTTTCGAGCGAACGCTTGATCCCCTCGGGCGTATAGACATGGGCGCACACATAGGTGCCCCAGTCGGCGGCGGCATCGACGGCCGCGCGGATTTCGTCGGCGCGGAACTGCACGGTGTCGAGCGGGTCGTACAGCGAGGAGACGCCCCCGCCGACCACGATCTTCACCTGCGAGGCGCCAAGCAGAAGCTGCTCGCGCACACGCCGGAGCACCTCCGGAACACCGTCGGCGATCGCCGACACACCAGCGATCTCGGCGGCGCTAAGGCTGCTCAGCGTCGATCGCGGCACTTCGTTGCGCCAGCGGAAATCGCCATGCCCGGCGGTCTGCGAAATCAGCGCGCCGGACGGATAGACGCGCGGTCCTTCCGCCTGCCCTTCATCGATCGCGCGCTTGAGCGAGAAGACCGGCCCGCCGACGTCGCGCACCGTAGTGAAGCCTCGCAGAAGCGTCCGCTGCGCCTCGCGGGCGGCGAGCAGGTGAACATACGGGACGTCCGCCGTCAGCGCGACGATCTCCGGGATCCCAGCCAGGATCGCATGCCAATGCGCGTCGATGAGGCCGGGCATGACGAAGCGGCCGCCGCAGTCGAGAATGTCGGCGTCGGCGACTTTCTCGCCGACCGGGACGAGCGATTCGATCAGGCCGCCGGACACCAGCACGTTTTTGCCCTCGATCAGCGCGCTGGAGCGGCCGTCGAAAATCCGCACATTGGACAGGACAACGGGCTTGCGCGCCTCCTGCGCCAGCGCTCGGCCGATGGAGCCTGCCTGAGACGAAACGGCAACCGCCGCCGCCATGCCGCACAGAACCGACCGCCGCGTCAGCCCTTGCGAGAGCCTCTCGTTGACGGCGGCGACCAGAGGCGTCTGGCACAGGCACCCCGTTCCATGGGTGAGATGCTGGTATGCCGTTCCTAGCCTCAAACGCATTGCCGTTCCTCGCAAATGTCGGCCAGATCAGCTTCGCTTTCCTGCGGCGGACCGGGTGAGCCAGACCATAGCCGGCCGGACTGGCAAGGCAAAGGCCCGCCCCCATCCCGTCAAGAAAATGCTTGCCTAGTCGCCGTCGAGCGGCTCGATGCCGGTAGGCTTGCCGTCGCGGGAAAGGCGAATCTTCTCAACGCGATCCTCGGCGGCCTTCAACAGCCGATCGCAGTGCGCCTTCAGCGCCTCGCCCCGCTCGTAGATGCGGATCGACTGGTCGAGCGGCACGTCGCCGCGCTCGAGATCGTCGACGATCTTCTCCAGCGCGTCGAGTGCCTGCTCGAAGGTCATGGCCTTGATGTCGTCGTTCGGCTGGTCGGCCAAGGCTCTATCCTCTCATCAAGCGTGCGACATGCGCGGCGACGGAAAATGCCAGACCCTGCAGGTCATAGCCGCCTTCCAGCAGGCTGACGAGGCGGTTGCCGCAATGCCGGCCGGCCGCCTGCATCAATTGCCCGGTCGCCCAGTCGAAATCGTCTTCGTCGAGATTGATCTCGGCCAGCGGGTCGCGATGATGCGCGTCGAAGCCTGCCGAGATGATGATCAGATCCGGCCGGAATCGATCGAGCGCGGGCAGAACCCGGCTGCGAAATGCGTCCCTGAACATATCGCTTCCGGTGCCTGGCGCGAGCGGCGCGTTGACGATGTTGCCCGCACCCGTCTCGTCCCTGGCGCCGGTGCCGGGATAGAGCGGCATCTGGTGAGTCGAGCAGTAGAGCACGCTCGGGTCGGACCAGAAGATGTCCTGCGTGCCGTTGCCGTGGTGCACGTCCCAGTCGACGATCGCCACCCGCTCCGCGCCATGCGTCTTCTGTGCGTGGCGGGCTGCGATTGCGGCATTGTTGAACAGGCAGAACCCCATGGCTGTCGCATGTTCGGCATGGTGCCCCGGCGGCCGCGACGAGACGAACACGTTCCCGGCGCTGCCGGCGAACACGTCATCGACAGCGGCCGTCGCCGCGCCCACCGCCGTCAGCGCCGCCTCGTAGCTGCGCGGGCTGACGCTGGTATCGGCATCGATGCGGGCGATTCCCTCCGGCGGGATACTGTCCTCAACGCGCGTGACGAAGGCGTCGGGGTGCGCAAGCAGAAGCGACGAGCGGTCGCCCAGCGGCGCCTCGACCCTCTCAAGGAGGGCAAACGCCTCGTCGTCCAGCACCCGCTCTATGGCGCGCAGGCGGTCGGGCCGCTCGGGATGTCCGGGCGGCGTCAGGTGTTCGAGAAACACGGGATGGCTGTAGAGGCGCGTGACCATGGGTCCGATATAGGCCGACGATCGCCGTTTGACCATGCGCCGCGACCGAAGCTCGGCGCTCGGGGCGGGCGTTGCCGCCAGCGTCTCACTCCAGGCGCGACGGGAAGCCAGGCGCGCGCAGGTTGGTGGAAAGCGCGTCTTCCAGAAGCTTGACGATCGCCGTCGACTGAGCATCGCCGCCATAGGCAGCCTTGCCCCGCTCGAACGTGTTCCTCGTCAATTCCGCCAGTTCGAGCGGAACGCCGAAATCGCGTCCGAAGTCCATCGCAAAGCCGAGGTCCTTCAGAGCCAGGTCCATCGTGAAGGCGATGTCGTAGCTGCCGTTCAGGATCAGCTGTCCCTCGGTTTCGTGGACGAAGCTGTTGCCGGAGCTGGCGCGGATCGCCGCCCAGGCCTGCGCAAGGTCGAGTCCGCCTTTCCTTGCCAGCATCAGCGCCTCGCCGTCGGCGACCAGATGGATGAACGCCAGCATGTTGGTGATCACCTTGATGACCGCAGCGGAGCCTACCGGTCCCATGTGAAAAATCTGGCCGCCCATGGCGTCGAGCGCCGCGCGGTGACGCGTGATCAGTTCGGCATCGCCGCCGGCAAGCAGGGTGATCTCGCCGCGCGCGGCCAGATGCACGCCGCCGGTGACGGGAAGTTCGAGCGTGTCGACCCCTTTCGCGGCAGCGATCGCGGCCAGACGAATGATTGCCTCGCGGCCGAGCGTCGACATCTCGATCCACGTCGCGCCGGCCGGCAAACCGGTCAGCAATTCGGCCAGCACTCGCTCGGATATCGACGGTGACGGAAGGCAGGTGATCACCGCGTCGCATCGGGCGGCAAGCTCCGCCGGCGAGGCCGCCCATATGGCGCCGGCGGCGATGTGGTCCTCGGCATTCGCCGGATCGAGGTCGTAGACAGTGAGATCGAGCCCGGCGCGCGCGAGGTTGAGCGCCAGCTTGCCGCCGAGGTTCCCGAGGCCGATATAACCGTAGCGCATGCAATCTCCTCGGCCAGCCGCCGGCGACGTCAGGAAATGTCGGTGCTCAGGATGCGAATGCCGAAGCCTTCCAGGCCGACATAGTGGCGCTCACGCGAAGCCACAAGGCGGATGGAGGAGATGCCCAGGTCACGCAGGATCTGTGCGCCCAGCCCGATCTCGCGCCACTCGCTCTCGCGGCGCAGCGCCTCCTCGTGCTCTTCGCTGGCTCCCGGACGGTTGCGGGACTTGTGGCCTACGCCGACCGATCCTTCACGCAGGTAGACGATGACGCCGCGGCCGCGTTCGGCGACGAGGCGCATCACCTCGGGCAGCCGGTCGCGCTTTCCGAAGACGTCCTGGACTACATCTTCCAGATGCAGCCGGACCGGAATGTCCTCGCCGTCGCGGATGTCGCCGAAGACGATCGCCAGATGCTGCATGACGTCCCAGGGCAGCGTGTAGGTATAGGCCTTCGCCTTACCCGCGGGAGTGTCGACGTCGAAGCAGTCGACGCGCTCGATCAGCGTCTCTTGGCGCTGGCGGTAGGCGATGAGGTCGGCGACAGACACCTGCTTCAGCCCGTGCGTCTGCGCGAACGAGGTGACCTGCGGGCCGCGCATGACCGTGCCGTCGTCGTTGACCAATTCGCAGATGACGCCGACCGGCGGCAGGTTCGCCAGCTTGCACAGGTCGACGGCCGCCTCAGTATGGCCGGAACGCATCAGCACCCCGCCCTCGCGGGCGACCAGCGGGAAGATATGGCCCGGACGGGCGAAATCCGAAGGACCCGCGTTGCCGTTGGCGAGGTTGCGGACGGTCAGCGTACGGTCCTCGGCGGAGATGCCGGTCGTCGTGCCATGTCGGAAGTCGACGCTGACCGTGAAGGCGGTGGTATGCGCGGAGTCGTTCTCGGCCACCATCGGAGCGAGGTTCAGGCGGCGGGCTTCCTCGCGCGCCATCGGCGTGCATACGATTCCGGAGGTGTAGCGCACGATGAACGCCATCTTCTCCGGCGTGCAATGCACCGCGGCGACGATCAGGTCGCCCTCGTTCTCGCGGCCGTCGTCGTCCATCACCACGACGATCTCGCCGCGCTCGAAGGCGCGCAGCGCCTCGACAACTTTTTTCTGATCGTAGGGCATCGGAAGTTCTCTCAGGCAAACGGGATTCCTGGGGGAAAACACCATCGCGGCCGGTAATGCAAGCCGGACCGGATGCGGCGTACGGCCGGACGCCCTACTGCTTTCCGGTCTGGCCGCGATGACGCAGATAGTGGTCGGCGATGGCACAGGCCACCATCGCCTCGCCGATCGGCACGGCGCGGATGCCGACGCAGGGGTCGTGGCGTCCCTTGGTGACGACATCCACCTCGCGGCCGTCCTTGTCGATCGACCGGCGCGGCTGCAGGATGGACGATGTCGGCTTGACGGCGAAACGTGCGACGATCGGCTGTCCCGTCGAGATGCCGCCTAGGATGCCGCCGGCGTTGTTCGACAGGAACGTCGGCTGCCCGTCCGCGCCGATGCGCATCTCGTCGGCGTTTTCCTCGCCGGTAATGCGGGCAGCCTCGAAGCCTGCGCCGATCTCCACGCCCTTGACGGCGTTGATCGACATCAGCCCGGCGGCGATGTCCTGGTCGAGCTTGGCATAGATCGGCGCGCCGAGACCGGCGGGAACACCGTCGGCGACGATCTCGATCAGCGCGCCCACGGACGAGCCCGCCTTGCGGATACCGTCGAGATAGTCGGCGAAAACGGGAATGGCCGCGCTATCAGGCGTGAAGAACGGATTGTCCTGGTGGTGGACCACGTCCCAGTCCCAGTTGGCGCGATCGATGGCCTTGCCGCCCATGGCGACCAGCGCGCCGCGCACCCGCATGCCCGGTACGACCAGCCTGGCCAGCGCGCCCGCCGCAACCCGCGCGGCCGTCTCGCGGGCCGACGAGCGGCCGCCGCCGCGATGGTCGCGCAGGCCGTATTTCACGTCATAGGCGTAGTCAGCATGGCCGGGTCGGTACTGCCTGGCGATCTCGCCATAGTCCTTGGAGCGCTGGTCGACGTTCTCGATCATCATCGACACAGGGGTTCCGGTGGTGACCAGGTGCTCCCCGTCCTCGATCACGCCCGAAAGAATGCGCACCTCGTCCGGCTCCCGCCGCTGCGTGACGAACCGCGACTGGCCCGGCTTGCGGCGGTCGAGTTCCACCTGGATGTCGGCCAGGCGAAAACGGATGCCGGGCGGACAGCCGTCGACGATGCAGCCGAGCGCGGGCCCGTGGCTCTCGCCCCAGGTCGTCACGCGAAACAGGTGCCCGAACGTATTGTGCGACATGCTGAAAAACCGGCTCCGCCCACCCATTCGGCGAGGACAGCGCCTTCTATGTGCGTTTTCCACGCCGGTCAAACCGTCGGAGGGCCGCTGGACTTTTGACACATTGGCGTGGTTTCCTGAGGCTAGAGGTTCCAAATTCAACCCAGCCGGCACAGACGCCGTCAAAACCCGAAAGTTCCAGCCATGCGTCGCGTTCTCGCCGCCCTCGCCTTCGCGCTCACCCTGTCGCCCGCCGCGTGGGCCGCCGAGGCCGAAGGGCACATCAAATCCATCGATGCGGACAAGCTGACCATTACCCTGGACGACGGAAACTCCTACAAGCTGCCGGGCGAATTCGACCTCGACGCCATCAAGGCGGGCATGGAAGTGCTTCTCGCCTACGAGGAAGTGGACGGCCAGAAGCTGATCACAGACATGCAGCTTTCCGAATAGGCGCTAAAGCCAGCTCAGTTCACCGCTTTCGAGCTTTAGGATGCGGTCCTGCGGTATGGCAAGCACAGCCGCGACACCGCCCGGCTTGCGCCCGACCAGCCGGAATACGGCGCGAAGCACGCCGCCATGGGTGACACATACCGTCGGCCGCGAGACGGCCTCGAACCACGGCCGGATGCGCTCCATCAGCATCTCATAGCTCTCGGCGCCTTCGCCCGGAGGCACGAACTGCCACTTCGCAAGCGCCCGCCTGTCCGCGGCACCGGGGTCGCGCTCTTCCAGTTCCGCATAGGTATAGCCCTGCCAGTCGCCGAAATTGACCTCGACGAGGCGGGCGTCGGTCTCGTAGCCGGCGGGATCGAGCCCCATCGCGCCGCGCAGTAGCTCCATCGTCTCGCGGGTGCGGCGCATGGGACTGGCCAGGAAGTCGAAGGCTTGCGGCTCGGCGATCACCCGCGCCAGCGCGCGACCGTTTTCGGCCGCCTGGCTGCGACCCAATGCGTTGAGATCGGTGTCCGCCTGTCCCTGCAGACGGAACTCCGCGTTCCAGTCGGTCTGTCCGTGGCGCACGAAGTAGATCAGCGGCAGCATCGCCCGTCCACCTGAAGGCAAGAGGAGGGGTCAGTCCTTGACGGTGGAGATGTCCGGCGCGTCGACCGCCTTCATACCAACCACATGATAGCCGGAATCGACGTGATGCACTTCGCCGGTCACGCCGCGCGAAAGATCGGACAAGAGATAAAGCGCCGAATCACCCACTTCCTCGACGCTGACCGTGCGCTTCAGCGGGGAGTT
>JAEUMA010000448.1 GCA_016793565.1 Rhizobiaceae bacterium | reverse complement strand
GACGCCTACGAACGGCTGATCATGGACGTCATTCGCGGCAACCAGACGCTTTTCATGCGCCGCGACGAGGTGGAGGCGGCCTGGAAATGGATCGACCCGATCCTTAACGCCTGGTCGGAGAGCCGCCAGGAAGCGCAGGGCTACACCGCCGGCACCTGGGGGCCGTCGGCCTCCATCGCGCTGATCGAGCGCGACGGCCGTACGTGGCATGAAAGCAGCTGAGATGGGCTACAGCGTCACCTGGTCCGTCTTCGAGAACGGCGAGGCACTGGCGGAAGGCCTGGCGGGACACGTCGCCGAGGTACTGGAGACGGCTGTGGCGAGACGGGGCGTAGCCCTTCTGGCGGTGTCCGGCGGAACGACGCCGGCACGCTTCTTTCGCGCCCTCTCAGCCGCGATGATCCCTTGGCCCAAGGTGATCGTGACACTCGTTGACGAACGGCTGGTGGATGAAAGCTCGCCGAGGTCCAACGCCGGGCTGGTCAGAGCAAACCTCCTGCAACGCTCCGCGGCCGCGGCTACCTTCGTGCCGCTGTTCACACACGGCCAGACCGCCGAAGCCGTGGCGGAGGCGGCCGATCTCGTTCTGCGCAACCAGCCGTGGCCGCTCGACGTAGCGGTGCTCGGCATGGGGGCGGACGGCCACACCGCGTCGTTCTTTCCCGATGCGCGGGGGCTGGACACGCTGCTCGACCCGTCGAGCGGACGCCTCGTGCTGCCGGTTCACGCCGAGAGCGCTGGCGAGCCGCGGCTGACGCTGTCGTTGCCGGCGCTGGCGAATGCCGGCCTGCCGGTGGTGCACATCGAAGGCAAGGCCAAGCGCAAGGTGCTGGAAGAGGTAATTTCGGGCGCGGATGCGCCTATCGGCAGGGTGCTGGCCGCCGCTCGGCAGACACCCGCGATCTACTGGGCGCCCTGAGCGCCGATATACAATCCGCCACGAGGAGTGTCGGCATGACCGCCAGACGTGACATCGAAGCCATTACGCAGCGCATTCGCGAACGTTCTCGTCCACGCCGCGAGATTTACATCGAGCGGGTGGACCAGGCCGTCCGCAAAGGCGTCAACCGGGCGGTGCTGTCTTGCGGCAACCTCGCCCACGGTTTTGCGGTCTGCAGCCCGTCCGAAAAGGTCGCCCTGAGCGGCGACCGCGCGCCTAACCTGGGCATCATCACCTCCTACAACGACATGCTGTCGGCCCACCAGCCGTTCGAGACTTTCCCGCAATCGATCCGCGAGGCGGCGCGCGAGGCCGGCGGCGTGGCACAGGTCGCAGGCGGCGTGCCTGCCATGTGCGACGGCGTCACCCAGGGACAGCCGGGCATGGAGCTTTCCCTGTTCTCGCGCGACGTCATAGCGATGTCGGCGGCCGTGGGGCTGTCGCACAACATGTTCGACGCGGCCGTCTATCTCGGCGTCTGCGACAAGATCGTGCCGGGGCTGGTGATCGCCGCCCTCACCTTCGGCCACCTGCCGGCGATCTTCGTTCCGGCGGGGCCGATGACTTCGGGGCTGCCCAACGACGAGAAGGCGAAGGTCCGCCAGCTCTACGCCGAAGGCAAGGTCGGCCGCGAGGCGTTGCTGGAGGCAGAATCGAAGTCCTATCACGGACCGGGAACCTGCACCTTCTACGGCACGGCCAACTCCAACCAGATGCTGATGGAGATCATGGGGCTGCACACGCCGGGCGCGTCCTTCGTCAACCCCAACACGCCGCTGCGTGAGGCGCTGACGCGGGAGGCAGCCAAGCGGGCGCTGGCGATCACGGCGCTTGGAAACGACTTCACGCCGGCGGGCCGTATGATCGACGAGCGTTCGATCGTCAACGGCGTTGTCGGCCTGCATGCGACCGGCGGCTCGACCAACCATACGATCCATCTGATCGCGATGGCAGCGGCGGCCGGCATAGCGCTGACCTGGGCGGACATTTCGGACCTGTCCGACGCGGTGCCGCTGCTCGCCCGCGTCTATCCCAACGGGCTTGCCGACGTGAACCATTTCCATGCCGCCGGCGGCATGGGCTTCCTGATCCGAGAGCTGCTCGACGCAGGCCTGCTGCACGAGGATGTGCAGACAGTGTGGGGCCAGGGGTTGCGACCTTACGCGATAGAGCCGGTTCTGGCGGATGACGGGACGGTGTGGCGGCGCCCCGCGCCCGAGAAGAGCGGCGACGAGAAGGTGCTAGCGCCCTTCGAGAAAGCCTTCCAGCCCACCGGCGGCCTGAAGGTGCTGGCCGGCAACATCGGAAGCGCGGTGATCAAGACGTCGGCGGTGAAGCCGGAACGGCGGTTGATCGAGGCGCCCGCGCTGGTGTTTCACACCCAGCAGGCTCTGAACGACGCCTTCAAGGCCGGGAAACTCGAGCGCGATTTCGTCGCGGTCGTGCGCTTCCAGGGACCGAAGGCCAACGGCATGCCCGAACTGCACAAGCTCACCACCGTGCTCGGCGTGCTGCAGGATCGCGGCTACCGGGTCGCGCTGGTCACCGACGGGCGCATGTCCGGGGCTTCCGGAAAGGTGCCCGCGGCCATCCACGTCACCCCGGAAGCGCTCGACGGCGGCGCGATCGTGCGGATTCGCGACGGCGATGTCATCCGGCTGGATGCCGATGCCGGCACCCTCGAAGTCCTCGTGACCGAGGACGAACTCGGCGCGAGGCCGGTCGTCGACCCGGACCTTTCGGACAATGAGCACGGCATGGGCCGCGAGCTCTTCGCCGGCTTCCGGCAACTGGTGAACGGCGCCGATCACGGCGCCACCGTCCTTGCCGGGTAGCCCGCCGAGGACGCACGAGACCAACCGCGGCAGGCTTTCGACGGCCCGCTCCATTGCCGCCACGGGCGGGGATAGCCTTATATGGGCGGCGGGACTCTGCCTCGCCGTCGCCAACGGCGCCCTGCTGGTGCGTGGCTACCGGATCGCTCCCGACGACGCGATGTTCTACGCCTTCGCGCTACGCGGGTGGGATGCGGTGATGGCCGAGACCGCCAAGACCGCCTACGAGCAAGGCCGGATGGGCTCCTTCATCATCATTCCGCTCAATGTCGCCGCCGCCTATCTTTCGGATCACCTGGCCTTCCGCTGGCTCTGCGTCGCCCTCAACTACGCGGTATTTGCTCTGTTCGCGCTTTGGGCCGAACGTGTCCTCGCGACGCGGTGCGCGGCGGTGCTCTTCCTGATCCTGGCGGCGCTGAACGTCACCGACTACTTCCACTTTTCGCCGGTCTCGTTCCCGCTGCAGAACACTGTCCCGTTCCTGGCGGTTCTCGGCGCGCGGCTGCTGGCTTTTCGTGCGGCGACTATGCCGCCCGCTTTCCGAAGATGCGCGGCAGTCCTGGTTGGATGGGCGCTGCTCCTGTTTGGCATGATCGCCACCGAATACGGCTTTCTTCTCGCAACGGCGATGCTGGCCTGCGAGATCGTCGTGCGGGCGCTCCGGCAGCGCGCGGAGACCGGCCTTCTGCGCCCGGCGGTTGTCGCCCGGTTCTTCGCGCCGGAAATCGCCGCCTGCGCCCTGGCCCTTGCGCTCTACGTCGCCTGGCGCGTCGGCCACCCTTCCACCTATGGCGGCAACCAGTTCGCGGGACCGGAGCGGCTTCCGCAAGGCCTGCTGACGGCTGCAGCGCATGTCTTCGTGCCCGTCGCGCTGCCTTACGCAAACCTGCTGCGGCCGCTGCCTTTTCCCGCTCCGGTCTGGATGGTGGTCGCCGCGTCGGCGGGGCTCGTCGGCGCCGTCGCCGCCCATGCGGCGCAGGGCCGTCTGACCGTCATCCCGCGCCCGCTGGCCGTCGCCGGCATGTCGATGGCCTGCGCCTTCTACGTCGTACTGCCCGTTGCCATGACGCTGAAACAGCAGGAGCGCTGTCTCCAACGCTTCGGCTGCGCCTTTCTCGATAGCCAGATGGCCTATCTCTTCATGGGCGTGGCGATCGCCGCAATGGCGGGCTGGCTCCTGACCCGCTTCCGCCCGACGCCGCGCGGTGGCATAGCACTCACGCTATCGGTCGCGTTCGGCTTCGCGGCAGCGCTGACCTTTTTCAACAATTTGCGCATGACCAACGATATGCGGCGCATTGCCGATGTCTGGGATCGTGCGCAGACGGCGGTCTGTGCGCAAGAACTACCTTTGCCGCTCGCCACCTATTTCGATCCCGGCGGTGCGGCGGCCATGCATGAGCAGGTGGATCGCGAGGCCTTCTGGACGCTTTACCGCGACCATCATCGTCCGCTCTGCATTCAATAGGTCGTGCGCCTCTCCTCACTCGGCGGACGGCCGAACTGCTGGCGGTAGCTCTGCGCGAAATAGGAGTGCGAGGTGAAGCCGGTGGCGATCGCCACGTCCAGGATCGGCATGTTGGTCTGGCGCAGAAGCTCGCGCGCCCGCTCTAGCCGCAGCCGCATGTAGTAGCGCCCCGGCGTCATGTTGAGGTGGCGCAGGAATAGCCGTTCCACCTGCCGGACGGAAAGGCCCGCGGCCTTCGCCAGTTGGACGGCCGAGCGCGGCTCGTCGAGGCTGTCGGCCATCAGCTCGACGATCTTGCGCAGCTTTTCCGACTTCCCCGTCAGATCCCGTTCAGGCCCCACCCTCTGGCGATCGCCGGCCGAGCGGATGCGCTCGTGCTGGAACTGATTGGCGACGGCGTTGGCAAGGCTGGGGCCGAAGTCGCCTCGCACGATCTCCAGCATGAGGTCGATCGAGGTCGTGCCGCCCGCGCAAGTGTAGCGCTTGCGATCGATCTCGAAGACGTTTCCGGTGCATTCGATGTGCGGGAAACGTTCCATGAAGCCGGCCCGGTTCTCCCAGTGGATGGTGCAGCGGTGCCCTTCAAGTTGCCCGGCTTCCGCCAGGAGGTACGAGCCGACCGAAAGCGCGCCGAGCGTACCCCCCCGCCGCCCCCAGCTGCGCAGCGCCGCCAGCACCTTGCTCTTGCCGGGGAACTCCGTGCTCAGACCGACGGACACGAAGAGGATGTCGACCGGGGGCACGTCGGCGACGCCGTAGTCGATCTTGATCGGCAGGCCGTTGGAGGCCATCACCGCCTCGCCGTCGCAGGACACGGTGGTCCAGCCGTAGAAGTCGCGGCCGAGAAGGCGGTTGGCGGACCGTACCGTATCGATCGCGGCGGCCAGCGAGAACATCGAGAACTTGTCGACCAGCAGGAAGGCGAACTGCCTGCTGGCCTGAGAGGGCTCAGACACCGGGCCTGCCAAGACCAAGGCGGGCGACTGCGGCACAGCCATACGAACCCTGACTATCCTTAGAAGGTTGGGCGTTTCAGTCCGGCGGCCAGGAACGCCGACACCAGCGTGTTGGCCATCAGCATGGCGATGGTCATCGGCCCGACGCCGCCGGGCACGGGCGTGATCGCGCCGGCTTTTTCGGAAGCGCCGGCGAAGTCGACGTCGCCGACCAGCCGGGCTTTCCCCTCGCCCTTGTCCGGCGCCGGAATGCGATTGATGCCAACATCGATGACGGTGGCGCCCGGCTTCACCCAGTCGCCTTTGATCATTTCCGGCCGCCCGACCGCGGCGACCAGAATGTCGGCCGTGCGCGCCACCGCAGGCAGATCCTTCGTGCGGCTGTGGGCGATCGTCACGGTCGCGTTGGCCGCCAGCAGAAGATTGGCCATCGGCTTGCCGACGATGTTCGAACGGCCCACCACCACCGCGGTGAGACCCGAAAGGTCCTTGCCACGCGCGCGCTCGATGAGCAGCATGGAGCCGGCCGGCGTGCACGGCACGAAGGCTGTTTCGAGTTCGCCGGTGCCGAGCTTGCCTACATTGACGAAATGGAAGCCGTCGACGTCTTTCTCGGGCGCGATCGTCTGGATCACCTTGCCGGAATCGATATGCTTGGGAAGCGGCAGCTGGACCAGGATACCGTGGATCTTGGGATCGGCGTTCAGCTTGCCGATCAGGGCCAGCAGTTCGGCTTCGCCGGTCTCCTCAGGCAAGGTGTGCTGCACGGAGTGGAAGCCACACTCCTTCGCCTTCTTCGACTTGGACGCGACATACACCTGGCTGGCGGGGTCCTCGCCCACGATGACAACGGCCAAGCCCGGCTGAACGCCCTTCGCGGCGACCTCGCCGGCCAGCGCCTTCACCCTCCCGACGACGTCTTCGGCTACTGCCTTGCCGTCAATGATGTCAGCCATGCCTACGCCTCCCGGCCTTTGGAATCGACCGGCATTGTCACGATTTCGCGACGCCGGAACGCCGCCACAGCGGCGTCGGATGGCGTGATGACGTCAGATGTGCTTCAGGTCAAGCGGAACGCTGGCGCTGCCGTGCGTCGGCCATATCTCGCACCATGTCGCGGAACTCACGCAAGGTCGCGCGGATGTCCTCGATCGACACGGCCGCCTCCTGCTGGTCAGGCTGCGCAGACGCTTCCCGGTCAGTACGTGCCGGCTCGGCCGGAGCCGGCTGCGGCGCAAACCCGGGCGGGGGAGGATAGGCGCCTGGCTGCATCTGCGGCGGATAGGGATAGAAGGGATGGGGCGCCATCGCATGCCAGCCGGCCGGAGACGCGGGGTAAGGCGCGGCCGCCGGATGCTGCGGATAGGCCGCAAGCGGATGCGGGTAAGGCGGCGCATAGGGGTAAGGATACGGATAGTGGGCCGCCTGCGGCGGATACGGATAACGCGGATCGACAAAAGGGTCCTGCTTCATGGCTTCGTCATCCTGCTGGGTGTCGGGGGCATCCTGAGGGGAATCGTCGAAAGACTCGTCGGCGGGTTCGCATAGTCTCTCCTCGGCAGTGCTCGCATAGGCGTCACGCATGACGGCGCCGGAGGGATGTGCGCGGGTTGCCACCGCCTCGGTGACTTGCGGCGCTACCGGCAGGGGCCGGCTCTCGCCGCCCGGCTTGTCGGGACCGGACGGGCCCACGGAGGAACGCGCGCGGCGGATTTCGGCGTTTTCCTTGAAGCTCCAGTAGGCGCCGCGCGCCGCGCCGATGCCCACGCCGCTGAAGAAGCCCAGGATCATGCCGGTCAGCACGATCATCGCCCGCGAGGGGCCTAGCGGGTCGAGCGGCGGGTAGGCGCTCGAGATCACGCTCATGTTCGCGGTGTTGACGTCGCGTGCTTCACCGGCCTCGCGGGCGCGCAGCAGGAAGCTTTCATAGACGGCGCGCCGCGCGTTGGCCTCGCGTTCGAGTTCGCGCAGCGTCACGAGATCGGAGTTGCGGTCGCCCTGCTGCACCTTGATCTGCGCCAGGCGGCCGGCTAGCTCCTGCTCGAGCTGCACGGCGCGCCGCAACTCGGTCTGCGTGGCCGAAACGATGCGGCGCAATTCCGCGGCGATCTGGTCGCGCGCGCCGTCGAGCTGCGCCTCCGCGGCTAGGCGCTCCGGATGCCGCGGCCCGAGACGAACGCCCAGGCGGTCGGCGTCCTGGCGCAGACGCGCATACTGGGCGCGCAGTTCGGTCATGGTCGCCGAGGCGATTTCTTCCGGAAGCGTCCCCACGAGCACGTTGTCGACCGTAAGAGCACGCGTCGTTTGCGCCTTGGCGTTGAGTTCGAGCGTCCGGGCGCGCGCGGTCGAGAGCTGGTCGTTGAGCCTGACGATGTCGTCGTCGGTGATCGGACGGCCCTGCGCATCCACGATGTCGTGCTCGGCCTTGAAGGCCTCGACCTTGCGTTCCGCCTCCTCGACGCTCTTGCGCAGTTCGTCCAGGCGCGCAGTCAATTCGTCGGCCGCCCGCCCCGCGGTCTTCGACTGGAACTCGCCATAGGTCTGGAAGAACACGTCGATCAGCGTATTGGCGATCAGTGCCGACTTCTCTGGGTCCTCTGTCTTGGCGCCGATCGAGACGACGAAGGTTTTTCCGCCGCGCTCGACCTTCAGGGCCGAGGCAAGATTCTGCACAGCAAGAGCGTGCTCGCGCCATTCCTCGGCGTTGCCGGCATCCTTGCGCGACAGCAGCGATCGGAGGATTCCGATCAGGTCGCCAACTCCCGTGATGCCGCTGGCATTGCCGTTGAATTCCGGATCGTTGGTGAGGTTCAGCTTGTCTACGACCTTGGTGAGCACTGTGCCCGAGGTCAGCACGCGGACCTGATTCTCGATGATCGCCAGCGTTGCGTCCGAGGGCAACCCCGTCTGCGTGAGGTCGCGGTCCGACAGCTTGAGGTCGCGCGGATCGATCAGAAGTTCCGCGAAGGCCTCGTATTTCTTGGGCGTGGACAGGGCGATCGCAACGCCCAGCAGGGCGCCGGCGACAGTGGTGCCCAGAATAATCATCTTCGAGTTGAAGATGCCGGAGATGACCTTCATAGGATCGATCAACGGACGCCAATAGATATCGTCGCGCGCAGGAGCCGGCGCTTCCGCGGCGGACGCAGTCGTGGTCCTCGGCCTATTCTGCGACGGGCCGCTGCTCGTATCGGTCCGCTCTTGACCCGCGGTGTAAGCCGGCGGCTCGTTCGGTATCGGTCCGCCAGGCTGCTGCGCGGTCGCCGTGTCCGGCTCACGCCAGGACTCACCAGGCAGCCAGCGCTTCAGAAAATCGGCCGCGCTCCAAGA
Source organism: Rhizobiaceae bacterium (assembly GCA_016793565.1). Lineage (GTDB taxonomy): Bacteria > Pseudomonadota > Alphaproteobacteria > Rhizobiales > Rhizobiaceae > JAEUMA01. The sequence goes on along the minus strand of JAEUMA010000448.1, from coordinate 1,394 downwards.
CCTGCCCGAAGCCGCAGACGGTGTCGCGACAGGCGCAGGCTCGTGAACCGCCGGCTGAGGAGCCATTTCCGCCGGAGCAACAGTTTCCGCTTCGGCGGAGCGATGGTCGCGTTGCGGCTCGTTCTCGGCCTCGCCGAGCGCGACCAGTAGCGGGCTAGGACGCGATTGCCGCCGGGAGCGGGCCAGGCGATGACGCATCGCCGCATCGGTCTCGCCGAAATAGCTCTCGTCGGGGTCATCGCCGCGCAAGGCCTGCCCCAGCGACAGCAGCGAGCTCGAATGCGTCTCGTCGTCTCTGTGGCTGCTCTCGATCATGCTGCAGGCCGGTGTCCGTTGGGCTGACGCGGCGGGCTCGCCGTCAAACGTAAAGGGAACCTAAACAGCCATCGGTAACAAAAGGTTAATTTCAGCCGAAAAGCGCACCATAAGCGGGACGCCGCTGAACGGCCCGTTAAGCTTTGGGGCGTAGACCCTGCGGCAGTCCGATGGCCGAGATCAGCACGGTAGACCGCTCCGGTTTCTCTTCAAGGCTGGCCGAGTTCCTCGCCGGCAAGCAGAAGCTTCTGCGCGACTATTTTTCCGCCGTCAGCGGCTCGGCCGGCCGGCTGGTCTTCTCGCTGCTCTATTTCGTAGCCCTCGCCAATACGCTTTCCATCGCCGAATTCGGCCTGTTCGCCACGGCCTCCGCCGCCGGCGTGATGCTGTCGCGCGTGCTGGCCTTCGGCTTCATCTCGACCCTCTACCGCGTCTCGACCGTGCGGCCGCAACTGATCGGCGCCTACACGGCCGGCTTTCTTGTGATGGCGGTCGCTTCGCTGCCGGTGCTGGCGGCGGCGTCCGCACTCACCTACGCGGTCTTCTTCGCGGCCGAGATGGGCGTACGCGCATTCGCCCTGGTCATCGTGGCGGAGGCGCTGCTGTGGCGGCCGTTCGAACTCGTCGTCATCGTCAACAACGGGCTCGGCCGTTTCGGTCGGGCCGCACTGCTGGTGATCGCCGGAACGATGCTGCGCGCGGTGGCGGCCGTTCTGTTCATGGCCTCGGCGGCGCCCTCTCTGGAAAGCTGGGTATGGTTCTATCTGGCGGCCAACGCGCTCTCGCTGCTGATAGCCCTTTCCACCCGCTATCCCCGGCAGCGCCCCCGGCTGCGGCTCGAACTCTACTGGCGGCGACTGCCCGACGCGCTCTACATCGCCGGTGCCGAGGTTCTCTTCTATCTGCAGATGGAGTTCGACAAGCTGATCGTGCTGTCGGCGGGAGGACCGAAGCTCGCCGGCCTTTATGCGATCATCATGCGGCTGGTGGACCTGACCGCAATCCCGATCCGCACCTTCACCATGATGCTGGTACAGCGGATGATGAGGACGCCGGAACTGCTCGCCAGCATCAAGGTG
>JAEUMA010000417.1 GCA_016793565.1 Rhizobiaceae bacterium | reverse complement strand
ACCATTTGCCCACATTGCGCTGGTAGGGCCAACCTTGCGCGGCGCTGCTTTGCGCCCGAAAATGTGCGAGTTCGGGAAAGAGCATGGTAGACAGACCCCAGCTTAAAACCGCCACCCATGACGCGTTCGACGACGATCCGTTTGCCGAGCTGACGCGCATCATGGGCTTCGATCCGCGCACGCCGTCGGCGCCGGCCAGGCCGGCCCCGCGGGCGGTGCTTGCTCCACAGCCGGTGGCGGCGCCGGAGCTCGATCCGGGCGACCTGGGCAACGATTTCTCGCTCGATCTGGAGCGCGAATTGATGGGCGAATTCGGGGAAGAAGCGGATGCCGCGTCGGCACCGCGCATGATGGACCCGACGCCGATGCCGTCGGTCGCTTGGCCGGCGCAGACGGCCCGCATGCCAGCGAACGAGCCGGCCTATGTGGAACCGGCCCTGCCGCATTTCGCCGATAGCCGTCGCGACTTCGAGACGGAGCCTCGCAGCTACGCGCCTGCCGCTCAGTATGAGCCGGCCGTGGCCGATGAAGACTACGGCTATCAGGACGAGCTCGAAGCCTATGGCGACGAGGCAGCCGAGTATTACGCGGGGGACGAAGCTCCGCGCGGCTATGCCGAGGAACGTGCCTACCAGACACATGCCTCGCAGGAGCCGGCCTACGAGACGCATGAGCGCGTTTCTCCGCCGCAGGAATTCGAGCCGGCCGCCGCCTACGATGAGCCGGCAGCCCGGGAATATGACGCCGGCCACGCCGCTGCCCGTTACGAGGAAGCGCCCGCGAGCTACGACGAACAGCCCCATTACGAGGAAGAGCGCCGCTACGCCGAGACGCCGGCGCGCGACGAATATGCCGAGGCTCCGCGGCATCGCGAGGCCGACGTGGAAGCGGCCATCACCGCTTCGCTGGAGGAAGAATTCGCGCTCGACGACGACTGGGCGGAAGAACGCGGCGCCGTGCATGAATTCGTGCCGGCCAGCGAGGTGGTCGCCGCGCAAAGCCCTTCCATGGCCGAGATGGAAGACGAGATCGCGGCGGATTTCGACGCGGCGATGGCCGAGGTCGACATGGATTTCCGCGCCGTGGCAGCTCCGCGCATGACGGCGCCCGAAGTGCCTGCGGCACCGGTCGCGACGGCGCCCGACCTAGAGGAAGAACTGAACGCGCTGCTGGGCAACATGCGCGCCAACGCCGCCGCGCAGGTCGCGCCTCTGGTGGTGCAGGCTGCCCCGCGCGAGACGCGACGGCCGGACACGGAGTTTGCCCCAGTCCTTCAGCGCGGCATGTCGCCCGCCGAAGGCGACAACCCCTTCAACGAAATCTTCGCTGATCCGGCGGAGGCGAAGCGTTCGCCGCAGCAGGCGAGGGCGACCGCGCCTGCTTCCATGCGCGACCCGACGGCCGAGGAAATCGAAAACGACCCGGTGAACTCGCTGGCCGCCATGGCTGCGCGCCTGCGCGCGGCCAATCGCGGCGCCTACTGGCCGAACCAGCAGCAGATGCCCGCTTCCGAAAGGGCCGCCGCGCAGGCGGCCGCGGCCGCGAACGCCTATAAGGACGACGATGCCGGTGCCCCGGACATCGCCACGGTCGACGTCGATGAGGCGCCGGTGGCTCTTGCTGACGATCTCGACCTGCCCGAGGTTCGCTTCGAGGAAGAGGCGAAGGCGCCTTCCGCCGCCTATGACGATCTGGGAGCCGAGTTCGCCGATCTGCTCGGAGACAGCGACAAGCTTGCCGAACCCGTGCGGGCGCCGGCTTCTGCGCCGCGGCATGCCGACCCTATGCATGCGGCCGGCACTCGCGTCGACAACGGCGCGGCCTACGGCTACGCAGCAGCGGACGTGCTCGGCCGTGGCGTGGCTGCCCGCGGAAGCGGACGCCAGGAGAGCTACGCCGCCGAGCAGGGTTTCTACGCCGACGCGATGTCTGCCGGACGCCCTATGGCGGACGACAGCCAGTCCGAGGCCGAACTGGAGTACGATCCGGCCCTTGAGGACGAGATCGGACTGCCCGAATATGTACAGAAGGCTCAGGCGCCACGCCGCCGTGGTCTGATGGTCGCCGCGATAGTCGGCGGCGTCGCCGTGGTGGGTGCGATCGGCGCATTCGCGCTGTCCTTCGGCGACGGCAGTTCTTCCGGCGTGCCCGTGATCGTGCGCGCCGACCAGTCGCCGATCAAGGTCAAGCCGGAGAACCCCGGCGGGATCACCGTGCCCAACCAGGACAACAAGGTCTACGACACCGTGGCTGGCGGCGGCGCGACGGTCGATGCTAGCCAGGAAAAGCTGGTTACGACCACCGAGGAGCCGGTCCAGATCACTCAGCCGGAGGACCTGGCTAGCGACGCCGACCTGCCGCTGAACTCCGAGGCCGAGGACCAGGATGCTGCGTCCATGGCCGCGGAAGACGGGCAGGAAACGGCCTCCGCCAAGAACGAGGACCGCGTCGAGCAGCCTGCGGCCGAGGCCGCAAAGCCCGACGAAGTCGCCGCCGTTGCGCCGCGCAAGGTGCGCACGCTGGTGGTGAAGCCGGACGGCAGCCTGGCGGCCAATGACGAGCCGGCCCCCGCCGAAGATGCCGCGCCTGCCCAGACCGCCGCCGAGGCGATGGAAGATCCGGTCGTGTCGGTCTCAGAGCCCGAGGCGGAAACCACCGGCGCTGTCGCGCCGGCTCCGGCTGACGCTGACGAAACCGCTTCGACCGAGCCCGCGCCGGCGCCCGCTGCCGCGGCAAAGCCCGAGCCGGAGCAGGTGGCGGCCATCGATCCGGCCACCATCGCGGCGGGAACCTGGTCCATGCAGATCGCCTCGCAGCCTACCGAGGCAGCGGCGCAGTCGAGCTACAAGGATCTGGCCAAGCGCTATGCGAGCGTGCTGGGCGACCGGCAGGCGAGCATCGTCAAGGCAGAGATCTCCGGCAAGGGCACGTTCTGGCGCGTGCGCATTCCGGCGGGCTCGCGCAACGAGGCCGTCAACCTGTGCAACAGCTACAAGGCTGCCGGCGGCAGCTGTTTCGTATCGCGCTGAGCCACCTTCCTGCGAAGTTTCGAACAGCGCCGCGACCGCGGCGCTGTTTGTCGTTGTGGCCAAACGATCTTGCAGCCTCCCGTTCGGCGGGGCAATCGACTAGAATCAGGCTCATGAGCGAATCAAAAGCCATGATCCTGGGTTGCGTCGGCAAGGCGCTGACACCCGACGAAATCCGCTTCTACGGCGACGAACGCCCCTGGGGCTTCATCCTGTTCGCCCGCAACATCGGCGAGCCGCAACAGATCACGGATCTCGTGGCATCGATGCGCGAGGCGGTCCGACGGCCTGATGCGCCGGTTTTCATCGACCAGGAGGGCGGGCGCGTGCAGCGTCTGCGTCCGCCGATCGCGCCGAACTATCCGGCCGGCGCCGCGCTCGGCGCGCTCTACCGGCAGGATCGCGAGGCCGGTCTGCGCGCAGCCTGGCTGATGGCGCGGCTGCATGCGTTCGACCTCGCGCGCTTCGACATCACGGCCGACTGCCTGCCGGTGCTCGACGTTCCCGTCGAAGGGGCCAATGACGTGATCGGCACGCGCGCCTACGGAAAGGATCCGGATAGCGTGACGGCGCTGGGCCGCGCCTCGGCCGAAGGGCTGCTCTCCGGCGGTGTCTTGCCGGTGATGAAGCATATTCCCGGCCATGGCCGGGCGTTCGCCGATACGCATCTGGAACTGCCGGTCGTGGAGACGTCGCTCGAAGACCTCCGCCGTCACGATTTCGCGCCGTTCAAGGCGCTGGCCGACCTGCCCATGGCGATGACCGCGCACGTGGTCTACTCGGCGGTGGACCGCGACAACCCGGGCACGACCTCAGCGAAGGTAGTGCGCGACATCGTGCGCGGCGAAATCGGCTTCGACGGGCTGCTGATCAGCGACGACACGTCGATGAAGGCGCTGTCGGGCGATTTCCGGACCAAAGCCGAACGGATCCTCGGCGCCGGGGTCGACATCGTCCTGCACTGCAACGGCGTGATGGAGGAAATGGCGGGGATCGCCGCCGGCACGTCGCCGCTCGCAGGTATGGCTCTGGCGCGTGCCGAGCGCGCGCTAGAGATCGGCCGGCGCATCGACGCGGTCGAGGAAGCCAGCGTGCGCGAGGAATTCGCGACCTTCTTTGAAGCGGTTGCCTGAGATGACCGCCGCGACCGCAGAGGCTGACGCCCCGCCGCCGGGCAAGCCGGTGCCGATGGACCGGCTGTGGGCCGAGGAGCAGGACGACCGCGCCACCGGCGACCCGTCGCTGGTAGTGGATGTCGACGGCTTCGAAGGCCCGCTCGATCTCCTTCTGCACCTTGCGCGCAACCAGAAGGTCGATCTCACGCATATCTCGGTGCTGGCGCTGGCGGAGCAGTACCTCGCCTTCATCGAGCGGGTGCGGGCGATGCGCATCGAACTGGCGGCAGACTATCTGGTGATGGCCGCATGGCTCGCCTTTCTGAAGTCGAAACTGCTGATTCCCAAGCAGAACGAGGAAGATGGCGAGTCTGGCGAGGAAATGGCGGCCGTGCTGCAGTTCCGCCTGAAGCGGCTGGAGGCGATCCGCGACGCCGCCGCGAGGCTCGTCAACCGCAACCGGCTCGGACGGGACGTCTTCGCGCGCGGCATGCCTGAAACGGTGATCGTCGAGAAGCGCAATTTGTGGAGCGCATCGCTCTACGATCTGCTGACGGCCTACGCGTCGCAGCGCCAGCGCACCTCGATCACCAATGTGCAGATCGCCCGGCGGACCGTATGGTCGCTCAAGGATGCGCGCGCGGTGCTGATGCGCTTCGTCGGCGAATTGCGCGACTGGACCGCACTCGATTCCTACCTGATCGAATATCTGACCGCGCCCGAGGAGCGCCCGACGGCGATTGCGAGCTCCTTCGCCGCCAGCCTGGAACTGGTCAGGGAAGGGCGCCTGGAGGTTCGGCAGGAAAAGCCGCTCGCCCCGCTCTATATGCGCAGCCGCGCGAAAATCACCGAGGTACGCCCATGAGCGAGACGCGCGGCGCGGCGATCCTGCCGTTCGCCCACACCGAGGACGCCGGGCGGGCGAAGAACCCGGTCGAGCGGCTGCATTTCGCAGAAGCTGCGCGCATGGCAGAGGCAATCGTCTTCGCCAGCGCGGAGCCCGTGTCTGAAAGCCAGATCGCGGCGCGACTGCCGGAAGGCATCGACGTCGCGGAGATCATGGAGGACCTGCGGGAATTCTATTCGCGTCGCGGCGTCAATCTGATCAAGGTCGGTGACGCCTGGGCTTTCCGCACCGCGGGCGATCTGGCCTTCCTGATGAGCCGCAACTCCGTGCAGCAAAAGAAGCTCTCCCGCGCGGCGCTGGAGGTTCTGGCGATCGTGGCCTACCACCAGCCCGTCACGCGGGCGGAGATCGAGGAAATCCGCGGCGTCGAGACCTCCAAGGGCACGCTGGACACGCTCCTGGAGACGGAGTGGGTCCGCATGCGCGGCCGGCGCAAGACGCCTGGCCGGCCAGTCACATACGGCACGACCGACCGTTTCCTGGATCATTTCGGGCTGGAGGAAATCCGCGACCTGCCCGGACTGGACGAACTGAAGGGCGCCGGCCTGCTGTCGATCCGCATGCCGGCGGGCTTCGCGATGCCACAGCCGCCGGCCGATCCGGACGCGCTGACGGAGGACGAGGATCCTTTCACAGATGTCGATCTCGAGGAACTCGGCCTGTTGACACCCCGCGCCACCGATGATTGACCAAGCCGGGTAACGGCTTGGAGCGGCAGAACGTTGATTGAGAGCACCGGCAAGGCCGCGCCTCGGGTTACGGCGGGGGTTACATTCGCCGCCCGCCTGGCGTTCGAGCGCGTGTCGCACAGCTTCGGCGGCAAGACGCATACGCTCAGGGACGTCTCACTCGTGGCGGAGCCGGGCGAGGTGCTGTGCCTGCTCGGGCCGTCCGGCTCCGGCAAAACAACCTTGCTCAGGATCGCCGCGGGAATAGAGTCGCAGAGCAGCGGCCGCGTTCTGCTCAACGGCCGCGAGATCGCCGGACCATCCGTATTCCTGCCGCCCGAACAGCGCTCCATAGGGCTGATGTTTCAGGATTTCGCGCTTTTTCCGCATCTGTCCATCTTGGAGAACGTCCGCTTCGGCCTGACCGCGCTGTCGCGGGAGGAGGCGAACAAGGAAGCGATGATCGCGCTTTCGCGCGTCGGCCTGTCCCACTATGCTTCCGCCTTTCCGCACGTTCTTTCCGGCGGCGAACAGCAGCGCGTGGCCCTGGCGCGCGCGCTGGCGCCCCGGCCGGCGGTGCTCCTAATGGATGAGCCGTTCTCGGGACTGGACTCACGGCTGCGCGATTCTGTTCGCGCCGAGACGCTCGACATCCTGCGGCAGAGCAGGGCGACAGCGATCGTGGTGACGCACGACGCCGAGGAAGCCATGCGCATGGGCGACCGCATCGCTCTGCTCAATCGCGGCGAACTCGTCCAGGCCGGAACTGCCGAAGAGCTTTATGAACAGCCTGTAAGCCTTTTTGCTGCCGGCTTCTTTTCAGAGCTGAACACGTTCGAAGGGCGTGTCGCCGACAGCAGGATGCACACGCCGCTCGGCGCGGTGGCCGCGCCGGGTATCGCCGATGGCGGGACCGCCACGCTGGCGGTGCGCCTGGCCGGCTTCGAGGTCAGCGAGGATACCGGCGAAGTTCAGGCGCGCATTTTGTCCCGCCGCTTCCTGGGCGTTATCGAAATCGTGGAAATGGCGGTTCAGGGCGCCGAAACGCCGGTCCGCGCGCAGTTCCGATGCGGGCGCCTGCGGCCTGGCGTCCGCGACATTTGGATCACTCTTCGCCGTGATGACGCACTAGTGTTTGAAACTGGCGGCAAAAACGCATAGATCGTTCTAAACGAGATCTTCGAAAGAGAGTACTCAATGGGTTCGTTTTCGATATGGCACTGGCTGATCGTGCTGGTAGTCGTGCTGCTGCTGTTCGGGCGCGGCAAGATTCCCGAGCTGATGGGCGACATGGCCAAGGGCATCAAGAGCTTCAAGAAGGGCATGTCCGAAGAAGACGCGGCCGACGACGTCAAGCCGGTGGACACGCGTACCGTAGAGCACAGGGCCGACGAGACCGTCGCGCGCGCCGGCGAGAAGACCAGCAAGAGCTGACACCGTCGCCGCAGCCGCGGATTGGATTGAAAGATGTTCGAAGTCGGCTGGACCGAGATGCTGGTGATCGCGGTCGTCATGATCGTGGTCGTCGGCCCGAAGGATTTGCCGCGCATGCTGCGCACCTTCGGCCGCATGACGTCGAAGATGCGCGGCATGGCCAGCGACTTCCAGAAGCAGTTCAACGAGGCGCTCAAGGAAGCCGAGCTCGACGACGTCAAGAAGTCGGTCGACGAGATCCGTGGGCTCAACCCAGCCAACGAGATTCGCAAGCACATCAATCCGTTCGAGAAGGCCGCCGCGGACATTCGCGCCGGGGTTGATGCGGCGATGAAGCCAAAGCCGGCCGAGGTCAGCCCGCCCGCCGACGTGCACACCGCCGACCCGCTGAAGAACGGGGCGACGGGCATGCCGGGCGTGGAAGGGCCGGTGGCCATGCCGGACGAGCTGCCGCTCTTTCCGGTCGACGGCTCCGCCCCCGCAGCCGAGACATCCGCATCTGAGCCCACGCCGCCGTCGGTCAGCGCCGCGGAATCGGCCACGCCGATCGTCGTTCCGAGCACCACGCCTTCCTTGCCTCTGACCGCCGCGGCCGTCGGAGTGCCGGCTGCCGCTGCAGTGGCCGTCGCTGCCAAGCGCGCACCCAAGGCCACCAAGGCAAACGTCGCCGACAAGCCGGCAGCAGCGGCCAAACCCAAGGCAAAGCCGGCCAAATCCAAGGCTGAGAGCGATGCGCCGGCCAAGCCCGCACGCAAG
>JAEUMA010000412.1 GCA_016793565.1 Rhizobiaceae bacterium | reverse complement strand
ACAACTGGGCGGGCGCGCACCCGCGCGTCGCCGCGCGGATGGCCGAGGCAAGTTCCGGCTATGCGGCGGCATACGGAAGCAGCGATCTCGACAAGAAAGTCGAGCTACGGTTCGCCGAGATTTTCGAGCGCGAGGTCGCAGTCTTCTTCGTCGCGACCGGCACCGCCGCCAATTCGCTGGCGATGACCTCGGCGTCGCGGCCGGGCGCCGTAGCCTTCTGCCACCGGGATGCGCACATGGTCGCGGATGAGTGCGGCGCGCCCGAATATCTGTCGGGCGGCACGGTTCGCATGCTGCCGGTAGACGGTCCGATCGGGCGAATGGATCTCGGCGCGCTCAGGCAGTCCGTCGCGCGCTTCAATCCCGGATCCGTGCATGGTGGGCGGCCGACGGCGGTATCGATCACCCAGGCCACCGAGGTCGGCACTGTCTACCACCTCGATGAGATCGCTGAGATCGGCGACCTTTGCCGAGAGAAATCGCTGACGCTGCACATGGACGGCGCGCGCTTTGCCAACGCGCTCACCTCGCTCGATGCAAGCCCTGCGGAGATGACCTGGAAGCGCGGCGTCGACATCGTTTCCTTCGGCGGAACCAAGAACGGCTGCTGGTGCGCCGAGGCGGTCATCCTGTTCGACCTCGATCGAGCTAAGGATTTCGGCTTCGCCCGCAAGCGCGCGGCGCAGCTTTTTTCGAAGTCGCGCTTCATCGCCGCCCAGTTCGACGCCTATTTCGAAGACGGACTCTGGCTCGACTCCGCCCGCCATGCCAACGCCATGTCGACGAGGCTGGCGAGGGCCTTCGGCGCTTCCAATCGCGCCAGGCTCGCCTGGGAGCCGGAAGCAAACGAGGTGTTCGCCATCATGGCGCGCATCGACCACGCGCGGCTGTCCGAGGCTGGAGCGCGCTTCTACGAATGGCAGCCGCCTCTCGGCTTCGGCGGCGAGCTTGGCCCGGACGACAGGCTCTATCGCTTTGTGACCAGTTTCGCGACGACGACGGAAGATGTCGATCGCTTCGCCGACCTGCTCGGCTGAGCCAGAACGAAAAGGGCGGCGCCGAAGCGCCGCCCCATGGTCCTGGAAGGAATGAAGACGCCGTCAGGCGGCTTTCTTGGCCTCGAGCTGTTGGGCCTGCTTGGAAGCGGCGGTAATGCCGATCTTGCGAGGCTTCAGCTCCTCGGGAATCGTACGCTTCAGGTCGATGTGCAGCAGGCCGTTCTTCAGCGTGGCGCCCTCGACATTGACGTGGTCGGCCAGCTGGAAGCGGCGCTCGAAGGCGCGCGCGGCAATGCCGCGATAGAGAACCTCGGAGCCGTCGCCGCTGGTCTCCTCGGAGCGCTCGCCCTTCACGGTCAGGACGTTGCGATGGGCTTCGATCGCGATTTCGTCTTCGGAGAAGCCTGCGACCGCCATGGAGATGCGGTAGGAATCATCACCGGTGCGCTCGATATTGTAGGGAGGATAGCTGGTCTGGCCGCCATCGGGCTGGCCTACGGAATCCAGCATCGAAAAGAGCCGGTCGAAGCCGACGGTCGAACGATAGAGCGGCGAAAAATCGACGTGACGCATGGTATTGTTCTCCATTGAGCAACTTTGCGTTTGTGACCATCGGAGGCAGCCCGATAAGGCGCTGTCGTTGAGGGTCAACGGTCCCGTTTGGCGACCGCATGGCTGATTTGGGTGCCCGTTTTGGGCATTTCAAGTGTCTTTTTCCGAAGAATCTCGGCCGCATTTGTGAACCGCGGATGAACGGCCGCTTCTGCCTTGGTTCAGGCGCGGCAGGCCAATGTGCGTTCCATCGGCGAGCCCTGCGCTGCCGATACGGCAATGGCCGGTTCCCGGTGTAACGTCCCTTCCCCGTGGACCGGTCGGGTCGGAGGCGGCCTCGATGGCGTCTCCGACCCAACCCGGCTCACCTGCCCGGCCGGCTTTGAAATCGCGGTCTTTCAGTCTATCACGCCGCAGGAGCCCCCGGGCGTACAACGCTTCAGAGCCGATGACGGACCTTCTCTTCGCCACCCCCGGCAATCCGATCCCCGAAAACGCCCATGCCGGCATCCTCAAGGCGCGCGACGGCAAGAGGCTGCGCTTTGCGCGCTTTGGCGCCAGCGCCCGCCCCCTGCAGGGGACCGTCATCATCCTGCCCGGCCGCAACGAGTGCATCGAGAAATATTTCGAGACGATCGGCGATCTCGCCCGGCGCGGCCTGGGCAGCGCCATCCTGGACTGGCGCGGCCAGGGCGGCTCGGACCGCCTGATCCGCGACCCGCAGCGCGGACATATCGGTGATTTCCAGATCTATCTGCGCGATCTCGAACAGTTCTTCGAAGAGGTCGTCCTGCCCGACTGCCGCGGGCCCTACTACATGCTCGGACACTCGACGGGCTCGCTCATCGCCATCATGGCCGCGCCCTCGATGCTCAACCGCATCCGCCGCATGGTTCTGGTCGCACCGCTGATCTCCCTGCACGGACTGCCCCTGTCGCCCGGCTCGGTCAGCAAGCTGACGTCGACGCTCTACTGGGTCGGATTCGGCCGCAGCTACTTCGGCGGCGGCAAGCGGCCGCTGGCGCCCCTGCCCTTCGCCGGCAACAAGGTGACTTCCGATCCGATCCGCTACCAGCGCAACGTCATGATCTATGAGGAGCAGCCGGCGCTTGCCATCGGCGGGCCGACCGTCTCCTGGGTGCGCGCCATGCTGCGTGCCGCCTACCAAATCCAGCAGCCGGCCTTCCGCGCGCGGATCCAGATTCCGATGCTGTTCGTGGCTGCCGGCGCCGACACCATCGTCTCAACCCCGGCGATAGAGGCCTATGCGCGCACGCTGCGCTCCGGCGCCGTCATCACCATCGACGGCTCGCGTCACGAGATCCTGCAGGAAGCGGATCTCTACCGCGAACAGTTCCTGGCGGCCTTCGACGCCTTCGTGCCCGGCACCGGGGAATAGAGCCGGCGCTCAACCGTCGTGCAGAAGCTCCAGCGCGGCTGCATGCAACTGCGGCGTCGCCGCCGCGATGATCCCGCCACCGTTCTCGGCCGGACCGCCATCCCAGTCGGTGATCTTGCCGCCGGCCTTCTCGATGATAGGGATCAGCGCGACGACGTCGTAATTCTGCAGCCCGATCTCCACGACCAGATCCACATGGCCCGCCGCGACCATGCAATACGCGTAGCAGTCGGTGCCGTAGCGCGACAGCCGCACATTGGCTTCGAGCCGGTCGAAAGCCTGCCGCATACCGTCCTTGAACAGCGCCGGCGTGGTGGTGCACAGCGTCGCGTCGGCCAGTCTGTGCGTCGGCCGGGTGGCCAGCGCGCTCTTGCCGCGCGGACCCTCGTAGAATGCGCCCGCCTCGGTGGCGAAGAACAGCTCGCCCACGAAGGGCTGCGCCATCATGCCGGCCACCGCATCGCCGTCCACAGTGAGGCCCACCAGTGTCCCCCACAGCGGCACACCGGAAATGAAGGAGCGCGTACCGTCGATAGGATCGATCACCCAGACGTGGCTGCTTTCGGCGTTCTCCGCCCCGAACTCCTCGCCGAGGATGCCGTGCGTGGGAAAGGCCGCCTTGATCACCGACCGGATGGCCTTCTCCGCCTGCCGGTCAGCCTCGGTGACCGGATCGAAGCCGGACGACAACTTGTTGGTGACCTGGCCTTGCGTGCGGAAGCGCGGCAGGGTCTCGACTGCCGCCGCCTCGGCGATGCGCCGCATGAACGACGCGTCGATCATCGGCGGCCTCCCATTGATGTTGCACCGCCGCAACAGTCCTTCAATTCAACCATCATAGTGAATTATCGACCCCCTGATTGCGCTTGACATTTGTGCAGCGCACAATAAATTAGCACTCGGACAGGTGCTCCTGTCCATGCCCTCCTTGGGCGTTTCCTCCCTAGACTTCGACCGTGTCGTGCGAACGATGCGGTCCTTTTTTTGACCGCAGGCCAGCGGACTTCGCTTTGCTCCGGCACAACCCGCGCTCACTCGGCGGCGATGGGAAGTTCGACGACGTCCTGATCCGGAATATCGAGAAGCCGAGACGAGAAGCGCGCTAGGTCTTCGGTAAGCGCATCGAAGCCCGCCGACTTCTGCAGATTGCGCTCGTCCATGTAGAGGCCGCGGTTGATCTCGATCTGCAGCGCATGCAGCCCGCGGGCGGGCCGCCCGTAATGTTCGGTGATGAAGCCGCCCGCATAGGGCTTGTTGTGCGCGACGGTGTAGCCCATCGATCGCAGCAGGCCGATCGCATGGTCCGTCAGCGCCTGCGCGGCCGACGTGCCAAAACGGTCGCCGACGATGAAATCCGGCCTGATGCCGGTCTCGCCCACGCGGATACCCGCAGGCATCGAATGGCAGTCGATGAGCACGGCGAGGCCGAACCGCGCGTGCGTGCGCGCAAGCAGACGCTTCAGCGTCTCGTGATAAGGCTTGTAGATCGCCTCGATACGTTGCGTGGCTTCGGCGAGCGGCAGCCGCGCGGGATAGATGTCGAGCCCCTCGCCGACAAGCTTGGGCACAGTGCCCAGCCCGCCGGCGACGCGTGCCGACCTTACATTCGCAAAGGACGGCAGCGGCTCCACGAACATGCGGGGATCGAGTTCCCAGGGCTCACGGTTCACGTCCAGATAGGCGCGCGGAAAGTTGGCCGACAGCATAGGCGCTCCCAGCGCGGGCGCAGCTCCGAAAAGCTCATCGACGTAACAGTCTTCGGAGCGCCGGATCGTCTCCGGATCGAGCCTCGACATCGCCAGGAAGCGCTGCGGGTAGAAGTGGCCGCTATGCGGGGAATTGAACACGAACGGCACGCGCTGTTCGCCCGCGACCTGCACCGTGTATGGGGCGACCGATGCGAAATCCTTCTCCGCCGACATCAATGCAGTCCGAAGCGCCTCGACGCAAAAGCCATCCTGGCACCGTGCCATTGGCCGCGCTTCGTGTCCAGCCTCCGCGCCGGCGCCGACCTGCGCGCGAAGTCGCG
>JAEUMA010000740.1 GCA_016793565.1 Rhizobiaceae bacterium | reverse complement strand
ATCGGCTCTTGCACCGGCGGAGAGATGCGGCTGAGGCGGCGCACTTCCTCGTCGTTGAGAAGGCCGCCCGCCCGCAGAAGGCCGGCGAAGCGCCCGTTGGTCTGCGCGAGTTCGGCAAAGCCACCCATCTCAACCACGCGTCCCTGGTCCATGAAGATTACCAGATCCGCATCGCGAACGGTGCTGAGCCTGTGCGCGATGATGAAAGTCGTCCGACCGCGCCGCACGCCATCGATGGCTTCCTTGACCTTCGCTTCGGTTTCAACGTCCAGCGCGCTGGTGGCCTCGTCGAGCACCAGGATTGGCGCGTTCTTGAGGATGGCGCGCGCAATCGCGATCCGCTGGCGCTCGCCGCCCGAAAGCTGGCTGCCGCGCTCGCCTGCGACGGTGTCGTAGCCTTGTGACTTGGCCAGGATGAAGTCGCTCGCCTCCGCCGCGTCGGCGGCCGCGTGCACCTCGCCATTGCTGGCGTCCTCGCAGCCGATACGGATGTTTTCCTCGATCGACCGGTTGAACAGCCCCGCATCCTGAAAGACGGTCGCGACCGACCGCCGCAGCGAGGAAGCCGAGACCGTGCGGGTGTCGACGCCGTCCACGAGCACACGTCCGCGCTCGGGCAGGTAGACGCGCTGCAGCAGATTGATGAGCGTGGTCTTGCCCGCGCCGGTCGGCCCGACGATGGCGACGGTCTGCCCGGCGTGAACCTCGAAAGAGATGTCGCGCACGCCGTTGCTCGAATTCGGAAAATCGAAGCTGACGTCCTCGAAGCGGACATGACCGGTGACGCTGCCGAGGTCGCGCAGCCCGTCCGGCTCGCGGCAGGCGGCGGCGTCATCCTCCATGCGGTAGAAATCCTCCAGCTTGGCGCGCGCCTCGAAAATCTGGTTCATGAAAGCCGAGAGCTGGTCGAGCCTGCTGATGAGCAACGTAGCAAAGCCGGTGAACGCCACGATGTCGCCGATGCGCAGTTCGCCGCGCTGGACCAGGATCGCGCCGATCAGCAGTACTACCATCATGGAGATGGTCGAGGACAGGCGATGCAGCGCGCTGGCCAGCGCCCACCAGTCGAGCACGGGGAACTGCGCGCGCAGAAGCTGATTAACGTAGCCCTGCAGCGCCTGGGTCTCGTGGGCGACGCGGTTGTAGCTCTGCAGCACAGCCACGTTGCTGACCGTGTCGGTCACGTGTGCGAAGACCTTGTGATAGTGCCCCTCGACCGCAGCTTGGCCTGCCTTGGTCTTATTCATCACCAGACGGCCGATGGCGAGATAGAGCGTGCCCAGAACCAGCAGCACCAGCGACATGCGCATGTCGAGCGAGATGGCGGTCGGCACCAGCAGGATCAGCGCCACGGCGGTGGTCAGGTGCTGGCGCATGAACTCGAGCCACAGCGTGAACAGCGTCTCCGTGGCGCGCAGGAGGGTGTGAAGCGCATGCGACGTGCCACGCCGCTGGTGCCAGGAGAGCGGCATCGAAATGATCTGCTCGTAGGAACGGCACAGAACCTCGCCGCGCATGATGTGCGCCAGGCGGTCGGAGTCGCGGGCGATCAGCACGAAGGCGACGATGTTGAACGCGCCGAGTCCAACCCAGAGCACAAGGCTTGAGACGACGTCGCGGCGATCGCTGATGGCGTCTATGATGCGCCCGAACAGAATGGGCTCTGCGATGGCCACCATCGCCAGCACGACGTTCGCACAGCAGATGAACAGCACCCGCCGCTTCTCGGCCGCCAGGTAGCTCAGCGCTCGCCAATAGATCTGGAACAGGGACACGCGCGGCTACTCCGAAATCGTCTAACGACCGTCTTCACGACCGACGTCGATTGTGCAGTGCATCATAACTGTTTACCTACTGGGTCCCATACCGGCACACAATGGCATCGGTATGGATGCGTTCCCGTAGCGCGAACAAAAGATGACAACGGGGAGAAATTTCCCGTGATCAGATAAGCAATTGAGTTAAAAGAAAAAATGGCAACTGCATGGCGCAAGCCACGGCAAGTTGACGCAGGGGCGTGTTTTTTATGCGAATGCTGCCTGAACGGCCCTCAGATCCCCACGACGATCTCCTGGCCGGCGCCTTCCTCAAGCTCGACGAGGTTACCGGACACAGCTTTGCCGTCCACGGTGATGCCCGGCTCGGTGGAACGCTGCACGCGGATCTTCACCGTTGCATCGCCATGCCTCAGCACGGCCGAGAAGCCGGACCAGTGTGACGGCAGCGCAGGCTTGATAGAGAGCGCCGAGCCCTGCTTGCGAACGCCGAGGATGCCCTCGACCGCCGCGCGGTACATCCACCCGGCCGAGCCGGTATACCAGGTCCAGCCGCCCCGACCGCCCTTGTCGCTGCCGGAATAGACGTCGGCCGCGACGACATAGGGCTCGACGCGATAGCGTTCCGCCGCCGCTTCGTCTTTGGCATGATTGATGGGATTCAGAAGCTCGTAGCAATGCCAGGCTTCGTCGGCGCGGCCCATCTCCGCCAAGGCGATCACGAACCAGGTCGCGGCGTGCGTATACTGTCCACCGTTCTCGCGAACGCCCGGCGGATAGCTCTTGATGTATCCCGGCTCTTTAGGAGTGTCGTGGAAGGGCGGTGTGAAGAGGCGTATCAACTGCTCTTCCTCGTCCACCAGCTGGCCGATGGCCGAATCCATCGCCGTGCGCGAGCGGGCCGGGTCGCCCTCGCCCGAAAGCACGCTCCAGGACTGCGCTATGGAGTCGATCCTGCACTCGTCGGAGCTTGCCGAACCGAGCGGCGTGCCGTCGTCATAGCTGCCGCGCCGGTACCACTGGCCATCCCAGGCTGCGTTCTCCAGCGCACGCTTCAGGCCATCCGCGTGCTTCTGGTAGCGCTTGGCGCGCGCCGTATCGCCACGCTCCTTGGCAAGCGCGCCGAAGTCGCCCAGCGTCTTGAGCAGGAACCATCCCAGCCAGACGCTTTCGCCCTTGCCACCCTCACCGACCCTGTTCATGCCATCGTTCCAGTCGCCGCCCAGGAAGAGCGGTAGCCCGCTCGCGCCGGTCCGCTTGATCGCGAGGTCGAGCGCCAGCGCGGCATGTTCGTAGACGGTCGCCGAACGGGTTGATGCATCGGGCGTATAGAACGCATCGTGCTCGCCCGGCTCCAGCGCCCGGCCTTCGACAAAGGGCAGTTCCTCGTCAAGCAGGCTCGCGTCTCCTGTGACCGAGGCGTAGAGCGCCACCGCGTATCCCAGCCAGACCACGTCGTCGGAGATCATGGTGCGGACGCCGGCACCGGTGCGCGGAAGCCACCAATGCTGGACGTCGCCCTCCGGAAACTGCCGGCGGGCGGCATTGAGGATCTGCGCCCGC
>JAEUMA010000739.1 GCA_016793565.1 Rhizobiaceae bacterium | reverse complement strand
GCATGCATGGCTCTGAAGAACTCCGCGCCGGTCGTGTCGACTTGGACCATCGCGCTGGCGTCCAGCACAAACCACTTCGTACCGGCGGGCATTTCCTCGATGACCTGCCGCATGCGTGCCTCGAGATAGTCGGCGTTGAAGAACAGGACGCTGCCCTGCACGAGGTGCAATTCCAGCCCCGGCACAGGTCGTGCGTCGGGCGAGCGGTGCAGTTTGTAGAAACCGTCATGCCCGGGTATTCGCCCGAGCGCCGCGTCGCGCGGAAACATCATGCGCTGGATGACGTAGAGCAGGGTCGCGGCGATCGCGATCATGACACCGTTGAGCACGCCAAGGCCGACGGGACCGGCCAACGCGACTACCGCAAACACGAATTCGGTTCTGCTGACGCGCCAGATGTCGCGCAGCGCGCCGATATCGATCAGCTTGATGGCTGCCGCGGCCAGGATCGCGCCGAGCGCGGGAATGGGTAGGATGCTGAGTGGCTTCGAGAAGAAGAGCAGGATCGCGACTAGCACGAGCGCTGCGACGATGCCGGCAAGTTGCGTGCGACCGCCAACGATAGCGTTGACCGCCGTTCGCGAGTCCGATGCCGAGACTGGAAACCCGCCCGTTAGGCCGGCCGCCGCGTTGGCTGCCCCAAAGCCGACAAGCTCCCGATTGGGCTCGACGATATAGCCACCTCGCGCGCCGAAGCTGCGTGCCGTCACGATGCCGGAGCCGAAGCTGACCAGGAAAATCGCGGTGGAGCCGAATAGCAGCTCGGAAAGCGGAAGGCCGGCGAGGCTGGGCAGGCTCAGCGCGGGCAGACCGGCTGGAACCTCACCCACCACAGCGATGCCGCGAGCTCGCAGATCAAGTATGGCCGACAGCAGCATCGCGACCGCGACGACCACGACCGGCCCGGGCATCGGCGAACGTATCGCATCGCAGCCGAGGAGCAATGCGAACATCGAGACCGCGAGCACAAGCGACGGCCAGTGGATACTGCCGGCCTCGGCGGCGAGTTCGAGGAAGGGTGCTACCAGCCCGTCCGACGCTATCGAGGTTCCGGTCAGGCGGCCGAGCTGTCCGGTAAGGATGGACAGCGATATGCCACAGAAGAAGCCAATCAGGATAGGACGGGAGAGAAAGCTCGCCAGCACCCCGAGGCGAAGCGCACGCGCGCCGAGACAGAGACCGCCGACCGCAAGCGCAAGGACTCCGGCGACTGTCACGCGGTCCGCTCCGGGCGCGACTGCCACGATGGACGCGATCGCTGCCGCCAGTACGGTCATAGTGGCTGCGTCGGGACCGACGATCAGCTGGCGCGAAGGTCCGAATATCGCGTAGGCGATCAAGGGGGCGATGCTGGCATAAAGGCCGGTCTGCGGCGGCAGGCCGGCGACCACGGGGTAAGCGATCGCGCTCGGTAGCCCGACAGCCGCGATCGCCGCGCCCGCGGACACGTCCTTGACCAGCCAGGCTACCTCGTACTTCCGCACGCTGGGGGCTAGCAACGGTCCTTTCATTTTGGCTGGCGTTCCTGGCGCCTGTCAGTGACCGGAAAGGACGAGCGTCTGGATCGGCAGCAGGATCGCCTGCACGCGCAGGATCATCGCATGCACGAGACCCACAGCGTCGATGCCGTGCAGATACATCGCCCTCATCGTACCGATGTCGGGTGAATGCAGCTCTTCGTAGTTGCTGGTGTAGGCATTTGCGATACACGAGCTTCCCGGCGGTATGCCGTCTATGCCCCCTGGATAGAGCGGCTCCAGAAAAGCCGTCAGCGTGCCGTCCTGGGAGGCCTGCTGTACGTCGATCAGCTGATCCGTCGGGCGGACCTGCCCCGCGGCGATCACATGCTGCACTTCTGTGACGACCATAGGAATGATGGTCATCGGCATGGCGGCGCAGGTCGCTTCGGCGATCATGCCCACCTTCACGACCTGCGTCTCGATCTGCCCGAAGCCGGCGATCAGCGCGCGACGCTCGGTGGACGGCACCAGGATGCCGGCGGAACGTATCATGGGATTGACGATGTCGCCCACCCGCAGCGTGAACTGCTGAACGATCCCATCGACGCCTGCACGCACGACGGTCTTGTCCAGCTCGACCTGCGCCTGGGCAAGCGCAGCCTCGGCGCTGGCCTTCTGCGAGGGCAAGAGGGATGCCAGGCTGGTCTCCAATGTCTGCTTGGTGGCTGTGGCCGCGGCAAGCGCGCCGGCGCGGCCGTCGACGGCGACTTTCAGCCGTTCGACCTCGCGCTCGGCGACCGTGCTGGCGTTGCGACGACGCAGCTCCGCCTTGGTCTCGTACTCGTCCCGCGCCTGCTGATAGGCCGCCTCCGCCTGACGGATCGTCCCATCGGCGGCCGCGAGTTCGCTCCTGGCGACGAGCATCTGGGCCTCAACCTCCGCGATACGGCGCCGCGCGGTCTCAACCGCCGCTTCCTGCTCGGAACTGTCGAGCCTGAAAAGGGGCTGCCCTGCCGTCACGCGCTCGTTGAGGGTTACGTAGACCCCGGCGACGCGGCCATTCGAGTCGGGCAAGATTGTCACGGTACGGAAGAGAGCCGTCACGTTTCTCGCCGACGGATGGTGGTAAAATATCAATGTAATCAGCGAAAGCGTGAGAATGAGGCAGGCCGTAATGCCCCATCTCAACTCGTACCAGACCGTGTAGATCGTGATCTCACGCCCGATGCGCTTATCCTGGGCATATCGACGATATAGATGGTCCGGCAATATGGTCAGCAGGGAGCACAGAA
>JAEUMA010000335.1 GCA_016793565.1 Rhizobiaceae bacterium | reverse complement strand
ACGAATTGATGCTCATGACGCCTTCCTCTCCCTCAACTCTTCGCGAACGATTGATGTGCCGGCCACCATGGCCTTCAGTTTGCCCAGCGCAGTCTCGCGAGGCAGATATTTCATGCCGCAGTCGGGCGCGATCACCAGACGGGACGCGTCCACGGAGGCGAGCGCGCCCCGGATGCGATCGGCGACGACTTCGGCGGTCTCCACCGCCGGATCTCCCAGGTCGAGCACGCCGAGCACGACGGTCTTGGAAGGCAGGCCTTCCAGCGCATGCGGGTCGAGACGTGGCTGCGCTGCCTCCAGCGAGACCTGTGTGGAGCAGCATCGGTCGAGTTCCGGCAGGAAGGAATAGCCGGTCGGCTTGTCCTTAACCGCATAGGCGTATCCGAAACACATGTGAACGATGGTGGGCGCCGCCACGCCTGCCAGCGCCCGGTTGATGCCGTCGACGCCGTACTTCCTCGCCTTCTCGGGTTTTGCCTGCAGATATGGCTCGTCGATCTGCACGACGTCGCAGCCGGCGTCCTTGAGATCTTTCAGCTCGGCGTTGACCGCGTCCGCATAGGCGGCGATCAGCGCGCCCTCGTCGCGGTAGTACTCGTCGATCGCAAGCTGGCTCATGGTGAACGGCCCGGGCACCGTCATCTTGATCTGCCGCCCGGTGATCGAGCGCAAGAACCGATAGTCGTCCAGCTGGACCGGGCGAAGCCTCCGGATCGGCCCGACGACTCGCGGTACAGGCACCTTCGCGCCGCTACGATCAGGCATCTCGCCCGGACGGTCGAGATCGATACCGGACAGCGCCGTGGCGAACAGGTTGAAATAGCTTTCGCGCCGTATCTCGCCGTCGGTCACGATGTCCAGCCCGGCATCTTCCATGTCGCGCACCGCGAGGCGGGTGGCGTCGTCCTGCGCCTCCTTCAGTTCGTCTCCGGCGAAGCGCCAGACCTTGGCCATGCGCACGCGAGGCGGCGTCACCGCCATCATCATCTCGTGATCGACCAGCCATCCGGGCTGCGGATAGCTGCCCACAACGGTCGTCGGAAGGATCGGAAGGCTCATGACTGGCTCCGCGGCGGCGATTGATGGGGGTGCAGCGAAACACAGACCGCCTCCGCGCCCGGAATCTCCCCGGCCAGCGTTCGTAAGGCCGTGTCCGCCTCCTCCAAGCCGAAAGTGTGTGTGTGCAAGCGCGCGAGGTCATAGCGGTTCTCGACCAGCATCCGCAGCGCCTCGCGGTAGGCCGGGCTGCCCTGGCTGTAGACGCCCTTGATCGTGATCTCGCGAAACAGGATACGGTCGGAATCGAGCGACACCCGGCTTGTGCCGCCCTTGACGCCGCCGATCACCACCGTTCCGCCGATCCGCACCGCACCGACCGCGTCGACGATCGACTGGGTGGCGGCGGGCACCACGTCGACCGCCACGTCGACGCCGCGGCCGCCGGTCAGCGACAGGACCCGCTCGACGGTGTCCTCCTCGTCGGCAACGATCGTGTGGTGCGCGCCAAGCGCCAGCGCGAGGTCGAGCTTGTGTCTGTCCCGCCTGAGACCGGTGACGATGATCTGACCGGCGCCGGCCTCGCAGCAGGCGATCACGGCGCCAAGCCCACGCTGGCCTGGCCCCAGGATCAGGACGCTGTCGCCGAGCGCCGTCTTCGGCACCTGCACGGCCCATCGCACGCCGGCGGCAAGCGACTGGTACTGCGTCGCCAGTTCGATCGGCATCTCATCCGGAATCTTGTGGAGCACCGTGCGCGGAACCAGGTGCATGTAGGTCGAGTAGCCGCCCCACAGGCCGTGGCCGAAATCGAGCGGCAGGAAGCCGTAGGCCGGCAGACCGGTGGGCCGCACCTCCTTGCAGAGGTGGTAGCTGCCTTCGAGGCAGGTGCGGCACAGGCCACAGGAAAGATGCGGCTCGACGGCCACCCGGTCGCCGGCCTTGACGCCCCACGCGCGCGCCGCATCCGCGTCGATCTCGACGATGCGGCCAACTGGCTCGTGGCCCGGGATAAGCGGGTAGGCGGCGATCCCCTTCGCGCTGAAGGCACCCTTGTACTGTTCCACGTCGCTGCCGCAGAGGCCGCAGGCCTCGACGGCGAGCAGCGCGGTGCCGGCCGTGACGCGCGGCACTTCGTGCTCGGTCAGTTCGAGCTTGCGGTCACCGGTCTGGACGACGACTTGCGCCTTCATCGCGCCTACGACCTCTGCCCGTACTTTTTGATGATCTCCTCGTTCAACGTCACGCCGAGGCCTGGGCCTTCCGGCAGCTTCACCTTGCCGTCCACGATCTCGGCCTCGGGCGACACCAAGTGCTCGCGAAGGGGCGAGTCAAAGAGGTAGGTCGGGAAGTATTCCACCGCCGGCGTGTTGATCGTTGCCGCCTGGAAATGCAGCGCAGCGGCGGCGGTGATGCCGGTGTGCCAGGCCAGCGGTACCACCTGCACGCCTTTCTGGTCGGCGAACTCGGCGATGCGCATCATCTCCGTGAAGCCTCCGGCGCGGGTAATGCCGGGCTGCACCACCGCCACGCCCGCCGTCTCGATCCAGTCGCGGCACTCCCAGCGGGTGGCGGCAAACTCGCCGCCGGCGATACGTACCGGACTCATCCGTGCGAGGTTTGCGTGCCCCGGCAGGTCGTCGTGCTGCAGCGGCGCCTCGCAAAAAAAGATATTCTGGTCGGCGATGCGGTCGATGACGTACTTGGCGTCGTGCCAGTGACGCCAACGGTAGCCGAAGTCCACCGCCATGGAGATGTCAGAGCCCAGCATGCGCCGCCCCTCCTGGATGAGGGAAATAAGCTCGGTATCGGAGCAGAGCTCGTAGAACAGCACCTCCATCTTCACCACGCGATAGCCGCCGGCCACGACCTGCTCGAACTGCTTCTCGATGATCTTCATCAGGTCGCGAACGGTCTGCGAGCCGCGCGCCAGTCCAGGGAAGATCGTCGCGTAGGGTGTGCAATGGGGACGGCGGTTGCCGCCCAGCAGCCGCCAGACCGGCACACCCATCTGCCGCGCCGCCAGATCCGTCAGGGCGATGTCGGCCGCCGATATGGCGTGGATCGCCGCGCCGCGCCGACCAGGAAAAATCGTCCCCTCATACATCAGGTCCCACAGCGTGGCCCGATCCATCGGATCGGCGCCCATGAGAATGGAGGTGAGGTTGCGACTCCACATGTGCATGGAGGTCATGTCGAACCACGGCTTCGTCACCGCAGGTGACGCATAGCAGTCGCCAATCCCTTGCACGCCATTCTCGTCGGTCAGACGTACGACGAGGGTTTCGTCCAGGCCCGATTCGAACCAGCTCTTGTCTGCCGGCATCGCAACGGGAATGACTTCAACTTGCACGATCTTGGGCATGGTGCGCGGCTCAGGCTGCTGCGGTGTCGGCTTCGCGCCAGGTGCTGCCTTTCGGCTGCGCGAACAGGCGCTGCACCATCGGCACGAAGGTCTCGACCGGCTCGGTATCGTAGTCCGGGTCGAAGGACGGGGCGTCGTAGTCGCGCACGAAGCGCATGGTCAGCGCGTAGGCGGGATGGTCCTTGAACTTTCGGTGCTCGTGGCGATCCATGCCGCTGTGGTGGAAGAAGTAGTAGCCGGTGAAGACAACATGGTTCTCCACCATCCACAGATGCTCCGGGCTGACATAGGGGCGCAGGATCGCCGCCGAAACCTCGCAATGGTTCTCTGGCGACAGCGTATCACCGATGTCGTGGAGCAGCGCGCAGCACACGAATTCCTCGTCCTCGCCGGCTCGAAGCGCACGTGTGGCAGTCTGCAGGCTGTGCTCGTAACGGTCGACCCGGAAGCCGAGCTTGGGACCCTTCTGCCTGGCCAACACGTGCAGGATCTCATCCGCCAGCGCGCCCTCCCTGGCGTAGTGAGCCTCGTGGTGGCGGATGATGAGCGCCCATTCTTCCCTTGTGCATTGGTCGAGACTTGTGAACGAGACGGTTCCGAAATCCTCGTCCATGGCAGGGCTTCTCCTTGGCGTCAGCGGGGGTTGTGTGGACGCGTCTTGCGCGCGAACGTTTCGCCGGTTCGGAGAGGCCGGGCGACGATCGACCGGACGTCACCCAAAGGCGTTCCGAGACAATTCCATCCTTGCCTGGCGCTCGTCATTCCGAACCGATCCACTCACAGCGGCACCGAACCCGTCCCGTCCGGCGGCTACCGGCCAAGGATCACAGGCTCGCTTGGGCATTCAGCGGCAGAACCGGCTTGTGCACAATCGGCAACAACGTGAATACATAATTTCAAATCCGGCACAAATCCCCGCAACTCACCCGGCAGCGCTCAGCTTGCGCACGAACTCGACGAACGCCTTCGCTTGAGGGCGGATGATCTGGCGATGGGGCAGCACTGCGTAGATGTTCTTCGGCTTGACCTCGAAGCCTGGCAGGATCTGCACGAGGCGTCCCGCGTCGAGGTCCCCGTCGACGTGGAAGCGGTAGAAGTTGCCGATCCCGGCGCCCCTCAGGCAAGCCTGCCGCAGCAGGTCGCCATTGTCGGAGAGCAGACGGCTGCGGATGTTCATCGCTTCCCAACCGCCGCGCCAGCGCAGCACCCAGTCTTCGGCCAGATCCGAGAAGCGACTGGCGATGCAATCGTGCAGTTGGAGTTCCTCCGGCGAACGTGGGTTGCCCCGATCAGCAATGTAGCTTGGGGAGGCGCAGAGCACTCGCGAGCATTGCGCCAGCATCATGTGCGCGAGCTTGGACTTCGGGTCGCTGTCGAGCGCTATCGCGACATCGACGCGGTCGCGGATGAGGTTCGGCGTGGCGCTCGTCACGATCACGTCCACCGACATTGCGGGATGTTCCCGCAGGAAGACGTGCAGGTTCGGCCCGAGGATCGAGGCGGCGAAGGAGGGCGGTGCGACGACCCGCAAATGCCCGCTTAACTGCCGCTCGGAAGCGATCAGCGCAGCCGCGCTGTCGATCTCATTCAGAATGGTGACGCAGCGCTCGTAGAAACTCTCGCCGGCATCGGTTACGCTGACGAGGCGTGTGGTGCGGTGCACCAGCGCGCTGCCGAGGGCAGCCTCCAGGGTCTTGACGTGCTTGGTGACCGACGACGGTGCGAGCCGCAACTGCCGCGCTGCGGAAGAAAAGCTGCGCGTCTGCACGACCGCCACGAAGCACCGCAGGGCCATGATGCTGGCATCGTTGAGCGGGCTTCTGGGCAGGCCTCCGGCCACGGCGACACCTTAATTGTTCGCGAACCGGAAATTATATTTTTTATTATTTAAAGGTAGTCAAGGCTATCGCCGTCGTTGTGAAGATGCGGCATGACGACCATAACGCTGACATTCGACAACGGACCCGATCCGGACGTTACGCCGATGGTGCTTCGCACACTGCGAAGACACGGCACGCAGGCCACTTTCTTCGTGATCGGCGAGAAACTGCGGGACAGGCGGCGCCTCAGCGAGCATGCGCGGGGCGAAGGTCACTGGATAGGCAACCACACCTATACGCACCTGGTGCCGCTGGGTCAGTCGCGGGAGGGAGGGGTCGCGCTGCGCGAGATTGAACAGACAGATACCCTGCTCGGCGATCTCGCGCACCCGAGGCAGTTCTTCCGACCGTTCGGCAATGGCGGCAATCTCGGCAGCGGCCTGCTGAACCGGGAGGCGTTGCGCTATCTGCAGGCGAGCGGGCACACCTGCATCCTGTGGAATGCGGTGCCGGAGGACTGGGTCTACCCCGAAAGCTGGGTCGAGCGCGCACTCGACCTTTGCTTCGCCAACGAGCACTCGCTGCTCGTGCTGCACGACCTGCCCACGGGTGCGATGACCCATCTCGACACCTTCCTGCATCGCGCCAAGGACCGGGGCGCCACTTTCGTGCAGGAATTTCCCGGCGACTGCATAATCCTGGAGTCCGGACGTATCGTACGCGACATCCAGCCCTATCTGAGCGACTGAGTCGATGGCGAACCGGACCGCCAAGGTTGGGCATGCTGTAGAACTAGGCGTGGCCGTCCCGCCGGACCTGCGCCTGGTCGCGGACGGGCTCGATCATCCCGAATGCGTGTGCTGGTGCCCGTCTGCCGATAGCCTATATGCCGGTGGCGAGCACGGGCAGATCTACCGGGTCTCGCTGAGCGGAGCCGTCAACATGGTCACCCAGGTGCCGGGCGGCTTCATTCTCGGGCTGGCAGCCGACGGGAACGGTTTTGTCTATGCCTGCGACATTGGCAACCGCTGC
>JAEUMA010000312.1 GCA_016793565.1 Rhizobiaceae bacterium | reverse complement strand
CATCGCACGGCTGACGTCTGCCGACTGCGCCAGGCCTTCGAGCGTGAGACCGCGCTCGGCGCGTAGCGTCCGGATGCGTGCGCCGATCCGGTCGTCGATATCGGTTTCAGCTGTGCTCATATATGCACTCTACATTCCAATATAATGGAATCAAGTGCCAAAACGAAGGCGGCCGCGCCTACGGCCGCCTCTATCGCGGTTCCGGTCGGATCAAGCGGCGCCGGAGCCCCACGGCCCATGATGCGCGCCGGGCTGGTCGATGCGTTCGAAGCCGTGCGCGCCGAAGAAGTCGCGCTGCGCCTGAATCAGGTTCGAGGTGCCACGCCCCTGCCGGTAGGCGTCGAAATAGTTGAGCGCGGAAGAGAGCGCCGGGGTCGGCAGGCCGGCCTCTGAAGCGGCGGCGACGATGCGGCGCAGCGGTCCGTGCGCGCCCTTCATCACCTCGACGAAGGTCGGCGCCATCATCAGATTGTCGATCGGACCGCCGCTATAGGCCTCGGCCATCTTGCCGAGGAACTGCGAGCGGATGATGCAGCCAGCGCGCCAGATTTTCGCGACGGTCGGCAGCGGCAGGTTCCAGCCGAACTCGGCGGAGGCCGCCTTGAGCACGGCAAAGCCCTGCGCGTAGGCGGCGATCTTGCCGGCCAGCAATGCCTGTTCGAGGTCGGCGAAAACCTTGTCGCTCTTCGGGAACGGCTTGACCTGCAGCTTGCCGAACACTTTTTCGGCGGCCTCGCGCTCGGTCTTCAGCGAGGACAGAACGCGGGCCGCGACCGCCGCCTCGATTGCCGTGGCGGGGACGCCCAGCCGCTGCGC
This sequence comes from Rhizobiaceae bacterium, assembly GCA_016793565.1. Classification (GTDB taxonomy): domain Bacteria; phylum Pseudomonadota; class Alphaproteobacteria; order Rhizobiales; family Rhizobiaceae; genus JAEUMA01. The sequence continues at coordinate 1,374 of JAEUMA010000312.1, read as the reverse complement.
CTCGATGACCGACCATTTACCGGTGCCCTTCTGGCCGGCGCGGTCGAGGATGATGTCCACCATCGGCTTGCCGGTGGCCGGGTCGTCGGCAGCCAACACCTTGGCCGTGATCTCGATGAGGTAGGAGTTGAGCGGTCCCTTGTTCCAGGCCTCGAAGACCGGCGCGATGTCCTTGGCCGGCATGCCCAGCCCGTCGCGCAGGATGCCGTAGATCTCGGCGATCATCTGCATGTCGGCATATTCGATGCCGTTGTGGATGGTCTTGACGAAATGGCCGGCGCCGTCGGTGCCCAGCCACGCCACGCAGGGTTCGCCCTGGTACTTGGCGGCGATGTCGGTGAGGACCGACTGCACCCGCTTCCAGGCATCCTCGGTGCTGCCGACCATGATCGACGGGCCGTGGCGGGCACCTTCCTCGCCGCCGGACACGCCCATGCCAATGAAGGTGAGCCCGCTGTCCTTGAGCTCGCCGAAGCGGCGGATCGTGTCGCGGAAATCGGCGTTGCCGGCGTCGATGATGATGTCGCCGGGCGACAGGACCTTGCGCAGCACGGCGATCTGCTCGTCCACCGCCTTGCCGGCCGGCACCATGATGATGGGGCGGGGCGGCCTGATCGCGGCGGCGAGCGCCTCCAGCGTGTCGCAGCCGACCAGCCTGTCGGCCAGCGGGCCGGCATCGGCGATGAACTCGCCGATACGCGAGGTGGTACGGTTCCAGACGGCGATGCGATGACCGTTGTCGGCGATGTTCAGCGCCAGGTTCGACCCCATGACGCCCAGGCCGATCAGTCCGATTTCAGCGCTCGCCATCATCTGTTCCCGTTGCTCTCATGATCTGCCCGCGGCCTGTCCCGCGCGGGGTGCGCTGTTGTGGCCCCGCGCGGTGCTTTCGTCAACAAGCGGCCTCTTTTCGGCAGTTCAACCGGTTGAACCAGAGAGCAGCGTTCAGCGCTGCCCGGCCACGAACCGGCGGAAAACCTCCAGCGTCTCGGCGCTGACGTGATGTTCGATGCCCTCGGCGTCGATACGCGCGGTCTCCTGGCTGACGCCGATGCAGCGCAGGAACGCCTCCACGGTCTGATGGCGGGCGCGGCTCTCCTGCGCAACCGCCCTGCCCGCCTCGGTCAGGAACACGCCGCGATAGCGCTTGCGCGACACCAGCCCGTCGGCGGCCAGCCGCGCCAGCATCTTGGCCACCGTCGGCTGCGCGACGCCCAGCCGCGCGGCGATGTCGACCTGGCGGGCCTCGTTGCCGTCTTCGATCAGATCCGCGATCAACTCGACATAGTCCTCCACGAGCGCGCTGCGAAGCGCCTCGCGGGTCTGTCGAAAGCCCTCGGAGTGAACGTCTGCGTCGGGAAGCGGCTGCTGGCG
>JAEUMA010000294.1 GCA_016793565.1 Rhizobiaceae bacterium | reverse complement strand
AGCTCGATGAGCGTGGGCGCGTTCTTGCTGAGCGAGGTGCGAAACGATCCCAGGAGAAACAGCAGCGCGGCGCGCTGCGCGGCCGACCAAAGAATCTGGCCGCGCGTCTGGGTCTGCGCGCGCTTGGCGAACGAAAACGGGATCGACACGCCCACCATCAACATGAACGAGGGCCAGATGAGATCGTAGAACCGCAGCCCCTCCCACGGCGAGTGGTCGAGCTGGTAGCGGATGAACGTCACGACCGCGCCCGCCTGCAGCGCGCTCATCGCCATCAGCAGCGACTTGCCGCCGACGATCCAGAACATCGCGAAGCCGCGAAACGCGTCGAGCGAGACGAGACGGGACCCCGCGGCGGCAGGTGCGGCCAGGGAGCGCTGCGGAGCTGACATGTCAGTGCGGTGAGAGGATAGGAGAGGCGACCGCGAAGCTTCCGCCTGCGATGCGGCGACTCGAACGTGTGGCGTGGATGCTGGCAACGCGTGCCCGACCGCTCAGGGGAGCATGGCTGTTGGTTCCCGGTTTCATGGCATGCAGTCCTACTGTGCCTTGAGATAGAGCACCGCATCCCCGTCGAAGGGCGCCTTGAAGGAACGCCGTTCGCCGCCGGAAGCGGTCCCCCCGCGGCTGGCCTGCCCGAGCCGCGGGTTGAACCACTCCGCCTGCACCGGTCCCGCGGCCGCAGTGAGATCGACGCTCACTTCGCCGCCGTTGGGAAGGTAGACGAGATACTCCTTGCCCGGGCTGGCGAGGCAGTAGCCGGAGCTGGCCAGCGTGCCTTGCGGCGTCATCGCGGCGAGGTTCATCCGCTGCGCGTACGCCCGGGTGTAACCCATGGCGGCCCGCGCGGAGACGATCGCCACGGTGTTGTGCCCGAGCCAGTTCATGATCGCCTCCGGCTGCGAAAAATCCATGCCCTCCATGTAGATTGGGTTGTAGCCGCGGAGGAAACTCTTCCACACCCAGGCATGGTCGGTGCGCTGCTCCTTGCTCCAGACTCCGGCGGCGTTGCTCCAGATGTGGTCCGAGTCGAGGATCTCGACCTTCGTTCCGGCCGTAGCGGGCGGGTCGATGGAATACGGATCCTTGGGGCCCCAGATCGTCAGGCCGGGGGAAACCCAGTCCGCCGAGCTGGCGAACAGCGCGCGGTTCGCCGCCTCCTTCTCCGGCGGCTGCCCGTAGGCCACGAGGTTCGTCATCCCGACCGGGTGCCGCTTCGGCTTGCGCGCCTGATACTCGTTGATGAACCCGATCATCTTCTCCTGCCAGTCGACGATCGCGGGCGTGTAGAGGCTTTCGTTCGAGATGTCATAGAGCACGTTGTCGAGGTCGTTGACGGTGTCGATGACCCGCCGGACATACTCCCGGTGAATCTCGACAATCTCCGGGATCACGAAGCTCTGCACTTCGAGTGCCTTGCCGTCGCCGTCGGCGTCGCCATTGATGCCGTTGATATTGTTGGCGGGGTGAACCGGATGCCCGGCCCACACGGACGCGGCGGAGCGAAAACAGATTCCCTCGAACAACATGATCGCGACGTAGATTCCCCGCTTCCCCGCCGCATCGACGCGCTGGCGCAGCCGGACGAAGTAAGCCGGGTCGAGCTGCTTCAGGTCGAATTTAGGCAGGCCGTCGACCGCCAGTCCCGGGCCCGTCCGCTTCCAAGGATGATGCG
>JAEUMA010000245.1 GCA_016793565.1 Rhizobiaceae bacterium | reverse complement strand
CGGGGCCGGGTCCTGCACTGCGGCGGGCATGGAGGCGCTGGTTGCCACGATGGCGCGCGAGATTTCTTCGAGCCTTGCGTCGATCGCGGCATAAGCCTCGCCGCCATGCCGTTCCTGGCGCGAGAAATGGTCGATTGCGGTTGCCAGCGTGCGCATGCGTTCCTCTATCCCGCGCAGCGGAAGCGAATCGGGCAGGCGGGCCAATGACTGGCCGACTTCGGCGATGCGCTCGTGCAGGCTCTCCATCGCCGGCGTGGCGTTTCCGGCTGACACGCGTTCTTCCAGGGCCTGCCAGCGCTGGTCGCGCTCGGCGTCAACCCGCTCGAGCGACTCCAGCGCCGAGCGGACCTGGTCGAGTTCGACGCGGAGAGCCGAGACGACGCCGTCATTGCTGGTGCTGGTGATCGTCTTGATCATGGTGGCGAGGCGCTCGAACTCGCCCGACAGATCGGCTGCCGGGGCAGGCGTCACCCCACGCTCCATCTCTCGGCGCAAGGAGTCGAACTCGCGCTTCATTCCGTGATTCGTCTGGAAGCGGACTTCGTCGCGCAAGCTTTTCAGGTCGACGGCGATGCGACCCAGGGTCGCCAGCCCCTCGTCCGGGGCACGGCTGCGGTCTGGGGCATGGCCCGCGACATGCTGACGCGGCGCGGGCGGCACGTAGCGGTATTCTTCCCGCTGGCGCCCGGCGACCGTGTCCTCCGCATAGTGCAACGGCTCCCTCAGAAACTCCGCCGCCTCGTCCCTGTGGCGATCGAGCCGCTGCTCGAAACCTTCGAGCGAGCGGTTCAATTCCTCCAGGGCGCTGCTCGGCCGGCGCTGACGTCCTGCGTTGAGGGTGTCGAGGTAGGAGCGCTTGGTGCTGCTCATGTAACCGCCCGTGTCAAAACGATAATTGGCCGGTATTGGCCGGTCTGTCAGTCACGTTGCCGGCTTCGCTACGTCCTTCGGCGGAGAGCCACCTTAGGCTTGGGCCAGAGGCCCGGTATTGCGAAGCCCGTGAAGAACTCGGGACAGGATAGCCACGGGGAACCGACATGCGCACCTTTCCCCGAACGTGGTAAACAAGGCGTTAACCAACGTTACCAGTGCGGTAGGATTTCTTAAATTCCGAGAAAGAGTTTCAGCGCAGGGTCTGTTGCAGCGGCGAAAAGCAACCTCTATATGCGGCTTACGTAAAGGTAAGGTACCGTGGTGACGCGGCGCCTTCGCGTGTTGTCGAAAACAACGCCGCTCTGGCCCATTGCGCCGACGGCAGAGGCCGTTCCCGGGTGGAACGCGCCCTATACTGGGATAGCTCTGATCATGAACGATATGACTGCCGGGCCGCTCAGCGCGGCCAACAAGAACGACGTTCCCGCCAAGGGCGAATATTGCCGGATTGGCGACATGGCGAAGCGGTACGGCGTGACGTTGCGCGCGCTGCGTTTCTACGAGGACAAGGGACTGCTCAATCCGCTACGCGAAGGCAGTACGCGCCTCTACACCCGCCGCGATCAGGCTCGCCTGAAGCTTATCCTTCTTGGCCGGAAGGTCGGGTTCTCGCTGCGCGAAGTCAAGCAGATGATCGACCTATACGATCCGCAGGGACCTAACACCAAGCAGTTGAAACTGACGCTGGAGAAGTCGGAGCGGCAGCTCGTTCGCCTGCAGAAGCAGCGCGGTCTTTTGGACGAGGCCATCAGCGAACTGCTAGGCGTGATGGATACAGTGCGCCAGCAGCTCGGAGACCGCGCGCCGATCGCCGCCGTGAAATGACCAAGGCGGGCCAGAGCCCGCCGTCGACGATGCAGAATGCCGCCGCGGACTGCCAGCCTCGGCGGCTTCTTTTTGTCCTACAGGACGACGCTGCGGCAATATTGACGTTTACGCAAACGTCAATATTTGATAGGGGCACTTTCACGGAAGCGACGCTACTTTGCTCGCGCGACCTGGGAGGGATGCCATGCCGATCTACACCGCGCCGGTTCGGGATACGACCTTCGTTCTGAAGGAGGTGCTCGAATATGACCGGCATTCCAATCTGGCGGGCTTTGCCGACGCGGCGCCGGACGTGCTGGAGGCAATCCTGGGAGAGGCGGCCCGCCTGGCCGAGAACGTCATCCAGCCGACCAACCGGCCGGGCGACACGGAGGGCTGCCGGCGCAACGAAGACGGTTCCGTTACGACGCCGGCACCCTTTGCCGCGGCGCTGGCGCAATACCGCGAAGGCGGCTGGACGGGTCTCGCCGCGCCGACCGAGTTCGGCGGCCAGGGGCTGCCCTATGTGGTGCACTCCGCAGTCGGCGAGTACTTCTCCTCCGCCAACATGGCGCTCATGATGTATCCCGGCCTGACGCAAGGCGCGATCGCCGCGCTTCTTGCGCACGGCTCTGCCGAGCAGCAGGCCCTCTTTCTGCCAAAAATGGTGTCCGGCCAGTGGAGTGGCACCATGAACCTGACCGAGCCGCATTGCGGCACCGATCTCGGCCTGCTGCGCACCCGGGCGGTGGCGCAGGGCGACGGAACCTACAGCATTTCCGGTCAGAAGATCTTCATCTCGGCGGGCGAGCACGATCTGGCCGACAACATCGTCCATCTGGTTCTGGCGCGCATCGAAGGCGCGCCCGCGGGCGTGAAGGGGATATCGCTGTTCATCGTGCCGAAATTCCTCCCCGATGGCTCCGGCGAACCGGGCGCGCGCAACGCCGTGGCCTGCGGCTCGATCGAAGACAAGATGGGCATCCACGGCAACGCCACCTGCGTCATGAACTACGACGCGGCGACCGGCGTCCTTCTGGGTGCGGAGAACGGGGGCCTGAAGGCCATGTTCACGATGATGAACGAGGCGCGGCTGGCCGTCGGCCTGCAGGGGTTGTCGATCGCCGAGGTGGCCAGCCAGAACGCGGCCGCTTACGCGCGCGAGCGCCTGCAGGGGCGCTCGCTGTCCGGTCCCAAGGCGCCGGATAAGCCGGCCGATCCGATCATCGTGCACCCGGACGTGCGCCGCGCGCTGATGACCGCACGGGCCTTCAACGAAGGCGGGCGAGCGCTGCTGTTGTGGACCGCGTTGGCGTCCGACATCGCCCACCGTTCCGCCGACGAAGGCGAGCGCGAACGGGCCGAGGATCTTCTCGGGCTGATGACGCCGGTGGTGAAGGGCGTGCTGACCGACAAGGGCTTCGAACATGCGGTGATGGCGCAGCAGGTGTTCGGCGGCCACGGCTATATCGAAGAGCACGGCATGAGCCAGTTCGTCCGCGACGCCCGCATCACCATGATCTACGAGGGCGCAAACGGCATCCAAGCGCTGGACCTCGTCGGCCGCAAGCTGCCGCAGAACGGCGGGCGGGCGCTGCAGGCCTTTCTGCGCGAGGTCGGCGAGTTCTGCGAGGCCGGCCGAGGCGATGAAAACCTGGCGCCCTTCACCAAGGCGCTGAAGAAGGGCCTGAACGATCTGCAGGGCGCGACGATGTGGCTGATGCAGAACGCCATGGCCAAGCCGGATAATGCGGGCGCCGCCTCGACGGACTACATGCATCTGATGGGCCTCGTCGCGCTGGGATATATGTGGGGGCGGATGGTGAAGGTGGCGCAGGCGGGCCTCGCGGCCGGTGGCGGCGAGCCGGAGTTCTATCAGGCGAAGATCGCCACCGGCCGCTATTTCATGGAGCGGATCATGCCCGAGACGGCGTTGCGGCTTGCCCGCATTTCCGCCGGGGCCGACACGATGATGGCGCTGCCGGCGGAAGCGTTTTAGTGTCTTCACCTCTGCGGCGACGATAGATACATGAACGAACGCCCGATCGCGCGAATGTTCGGGCAGTGCTCGCACAGCGCATCCACGGCTGCGCCGGATCGTGAAGCCGCTGATCGTAGGGCGCTCTAGGAGGGGTCATGTCGAAGCATGAGGCCGAAATCCTCTGGACAGCCGGCGCGGGCGAGGATTTTCTTGCGGGCCGCTATTCGCGCGTTCACGAGATCCGTTTCGACGGGGGCGCCACCGTGAACGCTTCGGCCTCTCCCTCGGTGGTGCGCGCGCCCTGGAGCGACGCCGCCGCCGTCGACCCGGAGGAGATGTTCGTCGCCTCGCTCTCTTCCTGCCATATGCTGTGGTTTTTGGATTTCGCCCGTCGCGCAGGTGTCGCGGTGCGAGCCTATCACGACAGGGCGGAAGGCACGCTGGGCAAGGATGCCGCCGGCGCCGTCGCCATGACGGACGTCGTGCTGCGGCCCGAGGTCGACTGCGACGCCGACCCCGCCACGCTGGCGACACTTCATGAAAAGGCCCACCACGCCTGCTTCATTGCGAATTCGGTGAAGACGGCGGTCAGGGTGGAACCGCTCTAGACCACAGGAGATCACGATGGCCGACGCCTTCGTCTACGATGCAGTTCGCACGCCGCGCGGCCGCGGCAAGAAGGACGGCTCCCTGCACGAAGTGCCTGCCGTTAGGCTCGGCGCCAAGGTGCTGGAGGCCGTGCGCGACCGCAACGGGCTCGATACCGCGCAGGTCGACGATATCATCTTCGGCTGCGTAGACCCGGTCGGCGAGGCAGGCTCGGTCATACCGCGCTCCGCCGCGTTCGAGGCCGGCTATGACATGAAGGCGCCGGGCATGCAGATATCGCGCTTCTGCGCGTCCGGGCTCGACGCCATCAATTTCGGCGCCGCCAAGATCGCGCAGGGTGCCGACGAAATAGTGATCGCCGGTGGTGTCGAATCGATGTCGCGCGTCGGCATGGGCATGTCGGGTGGAGCCTGGTTCATGGACCCGTCGGTCGGCCTACCAGGCTGGTTCATGCCGCAGGGTGTTTCGGCCGACCTCATTGCCACGAAATACGGCTTCTCGCGTGACGACGTCGACGCCTACGCCGTGCAAAGCCAGCAGCGCGCCGCCGCCGCATGGAAGGACGGCCGTTTCAAGAGGTCGGTAATCCCGGTCCGTGACCAGAATGGCCTCCTCATTCTCGACAATGACGAACATATGCGCCCCGGAACCGACATGCAGTCGCTGGCGGCGCTCAACGCGTCGTTCTTGATGCCCGGCGAAATGGGTGGTTTCGACGCCGTCGCCGTGCAGCGCTATCCGGAGCTGGAAGAGATCAACCATGTGCACCACGCCGGCAATTCGTCCGGCATCGTCGACGGTGCCGCGGCGGTCTTGCTCGGCTCGAAAAGGGCCGGCAAGGCGATGGGCCTGAAGCCACGCGCGCGGATAAAGGCCTTCGCCAATATCGGCTCCGAGCCGGCCATCATGCTGACCGGACCTGTCGACGTGACGGAGAAGCTGCTGAAGCGCGCAAAGATGAAGCTTTCCGACATCGACCTGTTCGAACTCAACGAGGCCTTCGCCTCGGTGGTGCTGCGCTATATCCAGGCCTTCGGCATCGACAATGACAGGATCAACGTCAACGGCGGCGCCATCGCCATGGGCCATCCGCTCGGGGCGACGGGCGCAATGATTTTCGGCACCGTGCTGGACGAGCTCGAGCGCCGCGATCTCAACACGGCGCTGGTGACGCTGTGCATCGGGGCCGGCATGGGCACGGCCACCATCATCGAGCGCGTGTGAGGCTGCCATGACCTATAAGAACTTCACGGTCGATACCGACGCCGAGGGCATTGCGCTCGTCACCTGGGACATGCCGGGACGTTCGATGAACGTCTTCACCGAAGAGGCGATGCGCGAGCTGGAGGCGATCATCGACACGGTGGCCGCCCAGGCCGGCATCAAGGGCGCGGTGATCACGTCCGGCAAGGACAGTTTTTCGGGCGGCGCCGACCTGTCGATGCTGCAGGCCTTTCTGGGCGACTTCGCCAAGGCGAGGAAGAAGAATCCTGAGGCTGCGGCGAAGACGCTGTTCGAGCGCGCCGGCGAAATGAGCCGCGTATGGCGCAAGCTGGAGACCTGCGGCAAGCCGTGGGTGGCGGCGATCAACGGCACCTGCATGGGCGGGGCGTTCGAACTGGCTCTGTCGTGCCACGGCCGTGTCGCGGCCGACGGCGATGGCGTCAAGCTGGCGCTTCCCGAGGTGAAGGTCGGCATCTTCCCCGGCGCCGGCGGCACGCAGCGCGTGCCTCGCCTCGCCGACACGCAGGCCGCGCTGCAGATGCTGACCTCCGGCCAGACGCTGACGCCGCAGCGCGCCAAGGCGATGGGCCTGATCCACGAGGTCGCCGAGCCCGACCAGCTGATCGCCGCTGCCAAGGCGATGATCCGCAACGGGTTGAAGCCGGTGGCACCCTGGGACGAGAAGGGCTTCAAGCTGCCCGGCGGGCCGGTCTATTCCGCCGCCGGCGCGAACCTCTGGCCGCCGGCGATCGCCATCCTGCGCCGCGAGACCTATTGCAATTATCCCGCCGCGACCGCCATCCTGAAGTGCGTCTACGAAGGCTTGCTGGTGCCGTTCGACACCGCGCAGAAGATCGAGCAGCGCTACTTCACCGAAATCATGCAGACGAAGGAAGCGGCGGCGATGATCCGCTCGCTGTTCGTTTCGCTGCAGGAACTGAACAAGGGCGCGCGCCGCCCGCACGGCGTTGCGCCGACCAGCTTCAAGAAGATTGGCGTGATCGGCGCCGGCTTCATGGGCGCGGGCATCGCCTACGTGACTGCGAAGGCGGGCATTCCGGTGGTGCTGATCGACCGCGACATTCCCGCCGCCGAGAAGGGCAAGATGCACTCCGAAGCCCTGATGACCGACCAGGTCAAGAAGGGCAGGGCGACCGCTGCCGAGAAGGATGCGCTGCTGTCGCTGATCACGCCGACCGACGACTATTCCCAGCTGGACGGCGCCGATCTCGTGATCGAAGCGGTGTTCGAGGATTCCGCCGTCAAGAAGGCGGCAACGGAGAAGGCCGAGGCGGCACTGAAGCCGTCGGCGATCTTCGCCTCCAACACGTCGACCATCCCCATCACGTCGCTGGCGAAGAACTCGGCGCGGCCGAAGAATTTCATCGGCATCCACTTCTTCTCGCCGGTCGACAAGATGAACCTGGTCGAGGTGATCCTCGGCAAGAAGACCAGCGAGAAGGCGCTCGCCGTGGCGATGGACTATGTGCGCGCCATCAAGAAGACGCCGATCGTCGTCAACGACACGCGCGGCTTCTTCGTCAACCGCTGCGTGCTGCGCTACATGTCGGAAGCCTACAAGATGCTGGGCGAGGGCGTGCCGGCGGCGATGATCGAGAACGCCGCCAAGGCCGCCGGCATGCCGGTCGGCCCGCTCGCGCTGACCGACGAGACCGCCGTCGACCTTGCGCAGAAGATCATGCACCAGACGGTGCGCGACCTCGGCGAGGGCGCGGTCGATCCCGAGCAGATGAAGCTGATCGACACCATGGTAGACCAGCACCAACGCTTCGGCCGCAAGAACGGCAAGGGCTTTTACGACTATCCGGCCAAGCCTGCGAAGAAGAAGCTGTGGCCGGGCCTGAAGGAACTCTATCCGCAGAAGCGCCCGGAAGACGTCGACTTCGAGGAGTTGAAGCTGCGGTTGCTGGCCGTGATCGCGCTGGAGGCGGTGCGGGTTATGGAGGAGGGCATTGTCACCGACCCGCGCGAGGCGGATGTCGGCTCGATCCTGGCGTTCGGTTTCGCGCCCTATACGGGTGGCGTGCTTTCCTACATCGACGGCATCGGCGCGGCACGCTTCATGGAGATCGCCAAGAAACTGCAGAAGAAATACGGCAAGGAGTTCAAGGCGCCGAAGCTGCTCGCCGAGATGGCCGCGAGTGGCGAAACATTCTACCAGCGCTTCGACCCCTATGCGAAGGAGAAGCAGGCGGCGTAGGAGGTTTCTTCGCGGGAGGATTGCGATAGAATTGCACTAGCGAGGAATGCGATGACGAAGCTCGAACGCGCGCTTAGAGAAGCCACCAAGCTGCCTGCGGAAGTGCAGGAGAAGCTTGGCGATGACCTACTGCACTATATTGACAGGTATCTTGCGCTTCGCGAGGAAATAGCAATTGGTGTCGCTGAACTCGATCGAGGAGAGACAGTTCCCGCTGAGGAGGTTTTCGCTAAGCTGAAGACGCGCTATGGCGGCTAGGATAGCCTTCGCGGCGAGGGCACAGCGAGACCTTGAGGAGATTGCGGACTACCTCAAAACGGTGAATCCGGCTGCGGTGCTGCCGCTTGTCGGTAAAATTGAACGGCAAATCGGAATGCTAGAGAGGCATCCACATTTGGGCCCATCTGCGCCGGAAACTGATCAGTTGGATATGCGTAAACTCTCCATAACTCCATATATCGCATACTATCGACTACGAGGCGATGTAGTTGAGATTGCACGCGTTCTGCATGGCGCGCGCGATATGACAGAAAGCCTGTTCGAATAGCCAGCGCCGACACGACGCGATTCAGCGTTTGTGTCGAGTGTCGCATGCCACTCCGGTCTTAGAATCCCGCCTTAGGACCTCGTCCCTATGGACAATCCGCGAACCAGCAACTAAACCGATCCAAGGCATTTTTTCCTGTCAGGAGGGCTGCCATGCTCTCGCACGAGCGGGTCTGGGCCGCCATAGACGCACTCGCCGAGCGGAATTCGTTGTCCGCCTCGGGTCTTGCGCGGCGGGCTGGGCTCGATTCCACTGCGTTCAACAAGTCGAAGCGGCTGTCCGCGGACGGGCGGCCGCGCTGGCCGTCGACCGAATCTCTGGCCAAGGTCATCGACGCGACCAATTCCACGCTGGAGGAATTTTTGGCGCTGGTGCGGGGCGTCGCGCGTGGCGAAACCCGCGGTGTGTCGAGCAACGTGCCGCTGCTTGGTTTCGCGCAGGCCGGCGCCGGCGGCTATTTCGATGACGCTGGCTTCCCGGTCGGTGTCGGCTTCGACGTCGTCGAACTGCCCATTTCGGCACGCGAGGGCGCCTATGCGCTGAAGGTGCAGGGCGATTCCATGCTGCCGCTCTATCGCGACGGCGACGTGCTGATCATCGATCCGTCGGCGGCCATCCGCATGGGCGACCGTATCGTTCTGAAGACGGCGTCCGGCGAGGTCATGGCAAAGGTGTTGTCGCGGCAGACCGGAAAGTCCGTCGAACTCGTCTCCATCAATCCGGAGCATCCGGACCGGATCGTCGCGCGCGCCGAGATCGAGTGGATCGCGCGTATCGCCTGGGCCAGCCAGTAGGCGTGCGTGCGTCAGGCTTCATCGGGCAGGTCGCTGCCTTCGCCGTCATGGTCGCCGTTCTGTGGGGAGCGGGACACTGGATGATCGAGCGCGAACTGCAGGACACGCCCGTCCCTGCGGTCGAGCCGGACGACGATATGGGGGCGCTGTTCGACGAGGACGGCAATCTCCTCCCGCCTGAAGAAGCTGCTCCCGCCGCTGG
>JAEUMA010000241.1 GCA_016793565.1 Rhizobiaceae bacterium | reverse complement strand
ACGCCGGGCCTGGACGGCGTATCCAAGGCCTGCAACGAGGCCGTGCGCGGGCTGCTCCCCGAAACGCCGACAATCTGCGTTGGCCAGCCGACCGCGCTCGACCCGTCGCGCTGCCCTCCAGACAAGGCCATCCTGTGGCTGCAGATGCCCGAGGCCCCGCGCCATATACGCGGCGACGCGGCGGGCTTGCTCAACGTGCCGGCCGACGGACGCTGGACCGAAAGCCTGCGCGAGGCCTATGCCGACCGCATCGAGGCCATATTGGCGAACCACATCGACGGCTTCCGCGACACCGTCATCGCCCGCAAGGCCTATTCGCCAGCCGACCTGGAGGCGATGAACGTCAATCTGGTGGGTGGCGACCCTTATGGCGGCTCGTCCACCATCGACCAGTCGTTCCTGTGGCGTCCGTTCAAGGATACCGTCAACCACACGACGGCGGTGAAGGATCTCTACCACATCGGCGCATCCACGCATCCCGGCGCAGGCCTTGGCGGCGGCTCGGGCTTCCTGCTGGCGCAGAGGCTTTAGAGCGGTTCAGGGTTAGATGGAAACAGTTCTGTTTGCTCGATGGCGCGATGATCCGCAAGGAAGGCGGCGCAGGCCCGATGTGGTGCATCGGGCAAGCCGGCTGACGCGGCGGGCATCCGCCAGCGGCAAACCCTCCGGGCCGGGCCAATTCGACCCAAATCCGTCGGCGGGCGTCTTGTCCGTACCATCGAGGTACGGCCTGCGACACCCGCCTCGACCTTGGGATCGAATTGCCTCCGGCAGAACGATTCCATCTAACCCAGAACCGCTCTAGCCGTGGCAGCTCCGATCCGCTTCTATCTCGACTTCGCGTCACCCTCCGCCTACTGTGCTGCCGACCGCGTCGGCCAGCTGGGCGAGGAGTTCGGCCGCAAGGTCGAGTGGCAACCGATCCTGATGTGGGCCGTGCTCAAGGCTCACGGTATCGCCCCGCCGATGGAGCCGCCGGCCAAGCGCGCCTATTTCCTCAACGACATGCAGCGCTCCGCCGACTTCTTCGGTCTGCCGTACCAGCACCCGGTGCGGCTGCCGCTCTCCTCGCATCTGGCCGCCCGGCTTTATCACCATGTGTTCCAGAGTCGCCCGGAGACGGCCGACGCGCTGGCCCGACGGCTGCTCACCGCATTCTTTGCCGAGTTCCGCGACATTTCCGACGAGGGGACGCTGGTCGGGCTGGCCGGAGAGGTCGGCATTCCGGACGACGAGGCGCGGGAAGGCATGAAGGGTGCTGCTGGGCGGGCGCTGCTGGAAAAGGCGGTTCAGGACGCGATAAGCGCCGGGGTCGTCGGGTCCCCGTATTTCCTGGTCGACGGGGAGGGCTTCTTCGGTGCAGACCGGCTGCCGCAACTGCGCTGGTTTCTTGCCGGGGGCGGACGATGACCCGATACGAGGACGTTTCCCTTTCCGTGGTAGACGGCACTGCGCGCATGGCCGTCAATCGCCCGGACAAGCTCAACGCCTATCGCAACGAGACCGCCGATCAATTGCGCGCCGCGCTTGCCGAGGCGGAAGCCGACGCAAGCGTTCGCGCGCTGCTCCTGACGGGGGAGGGGCGCGCCTTCGGAGCAGGCTACGACCTCTCCACCATAAAGCCCGGAGAGGTGCCGGCGCTGGACGACGTCCTGGAGCACCACTTCAACCCTTTGGTTCGGGCAATGCGGGCCTCGCGCCTGCCGATCGTAGCGGCGGTGAACGGGCCATGCGCAGGTGCTGCCGTCGGCATCGCGCTCGCCGCCGACATCGTGCTGATGGCGCGCGCGGCCTATTTTTACGAGCCGTTCGTCGGCATCGCGCTGGCGCCGGATGCCGGCAACACGCTCTTCCTGTCACGCATGCTGGGCCGCATCCGCGCGTCGGGCATGATGCTTCTCGGCGACCGCCTCTCCGCCGAGCGCGCGCTCCAGTGGGGGCTTGCCTGGGACGTCGTCGACGACGGTGAACTGCCTGCGGCCGCGGATGCCGTCTGCGCAAAACTCGCGGCGCTGGATCCGGACGCCGTCGCCGCGACCAAGCGCCTGATCGGCAGCGCAGCCGATACAGGGGCGGCCGCGCAGCTCGACCTCGAGCGCGACCTGCAGGGCGATCTTGGCCGCGCGCCGGCGATGAAGGCGCGCATCGCCGAGTTTTTCGCGCGGCGCAAGAGCTAGACTGCGGCTGACGCGGCCGACTATCTGGAACATCAGCCGGCGCGGCCGGGGAGGGACACAATGACCGAAGCGACCTACATCCTTTCCGGTGCCCGCACGGCGATCGGCGCCTTTGGCGGAGCGCTGTCTGGCGAGGAGCCGGCGGCACTCGGCGCGGCCGTTGCCGCCGAGGCGATCAGGCGCGCCGGCGTCGAGCCCGCCGAAATCGGCCATGTCGTGTTCGGCAACGTGATCCCGACCGGCCCGAAGGACGCCTATCTCGCCCGTGTCGCGGCGATCGATGCCGGCGTCCCCAAGGAAACGCCGGCGATGACACTCAACCGGCTATGCGGCAGCGGCGTCCAGGCGATCGTTTCCGCGGCCCAGGGCATCATGCTCGGCGACGCCGATGTGGCGCTGGCCGGCGGCGCGGAGGTGATGAGCCGGGCGCCGCACTACCTGAAATCCGGCCGCTTCGGTCACAAGATGGGCGATGCCATGATGGTCGACGGGTTGAGCGGCGTACTGACCGACCCGTTCGGCAACGGCATCATGGGCATCACGGCCGAGAACGTCGCGGAAAAGTACCAGATCTCGCGCAAGGACCAGGATGCCTTCGCCGCGGAAAGCCAGCGCCGCGCCGCCGCGGCGATCGCGGCAGGCCGCTTCAAGTCGCAGATCCTGCCGATCGAAGTCACCGCCGGACGCAAGACGATGAGCTTCGATACGGACGAGCATCCGAAGCCTGCCACGACCGTGGAGACGCTCGCCGCCCTGAAGCCGACCTTCAAGAAGGACGGCGTCGTCACCGCCGGCAACGCGTCCGGCATCAAT
>JAEUMA010000206.1 GCA_016793565.1 Rhizobiaceae bacterium | reverse complement strand
GCAGGCGCTGGAGGCGATCAAGACCGATCCGGACTATGTCGCGACCGCGGCGGTCTCCTACGCCTTCTCCGCATGGTCCAGCATCGACAACGCCAACCGCATCCTGGCCGGCGAAAAGCCGGTGAAGACGACCACCGCCGTCCGCGTCATCGACGCGTCCAACTCGGACGCCATCCCGGCCGGGCAATACTATGGCGGCGACGTGGATTTCCGCAGCCACTACAAGACGCTCTGGGGCAAGTAAGCCGGGGGCTTGCGTGGAAACGGCGATGTCTCCGCGCCCTGCCGGCAAGCCGGATCCGGCCTTTCTCGTGGAGGGCCTGTCCAAGAGCTTCGCCAACACGCTGGCGCTGGCCGACGTCGATCTGACGATCGATCGCGGTGAGATCCGCGGGCTTGCCGGACCGAACGGGTCCGGTAAATCCACTCTGGTCAAGATCATGTCCGGCTATCATCATGCCGACCGGGTCCGGCGCCTCAGTATCGGCGGCCGTGACCTTGCCGACGGGTTCAGGCCGAGCGACATCCAGGCGGCGGGGGTCGGCTTCGTCCACCAGGATCTGGCGCTGGTCGACCAGTCCTCGATCGAGGACAATCTCGCCTTCGGCCCGCGCGGCTTTGCCCGTAGTTTTGCCGGACGTATCGACTGGAAAGCGCATCGCAGGCGCGTCGGCGAGGCCCTGGAGCGCGTCAATCTGCATGTCGACCCGCAACTGCCGGTGGCAGCTCTCGCACCGGCCGAAAAGACGCTGGTCGCGATCGCGCGCGCCCTATCGCAATTCGATCACGCCCATCTCCTGGTTCTGGACGAGCCCACCGCCCGGCTGCCCCACGCCGACGTCGATCTCCTTCTCGGACGGCTGAAGCAGATCGCTGAGGCCGGCACCGCTATTCTGTACATCACGCATCGCATGAACGAGCTGTTCGCCCTTTCGGATCGCATCACGGTGTTCAAGGACGGCAGGAACGTCGCAACGCTGCCGGCCTCGGAAACCTCGGTCGAGGAGCTTACCCGCATGATGACGGGCGAGCCGCAGACGTCGCGCCAGCCGTCCGAGGAAAGGCGGCACGCGGGCGATACCGTCGTATCGCTGCGCGGCCTTTCCACCGACCGCCTCCATGACGTCAGCCTGACCGTTGCAGGAGGCGAGATCCTCGCCCTGACGGGCGTCATCGGCAGTGGCGCCGAAGATTGCGGCGACGTGATCTACGGCCTCAAGACCCCGCTCGGTGGCGAAATCGTGCTCGACGGCAGGGCGCATTCCGCCATGACCATCCCCTCCGCCCGCGCGGCGGGCGTGGCCTATCTGCCGCCGGAGCGCACCCGCGCCGGCTTTGCGGACAGCACCGTCGCCGAGAACGTGGTGATCGCGGACTTTGCGCCTGTCACGCGCGGCCTGGCGGTCGATGCGCGCGCCGTGCTGCGCGACGCCTGGTCCGTCGTGCGCGGCATGGGCGTCGTGCCTGCCGACCCGACGCGCAATCTCCGAGCACTGAGCGGCGGTAATCAGCAGAAAGTACTGTTCGGGAAATGGCTTCGCGTGTCGCCCAGGCTGATGATCCTGAACGAGCCGACCTACGGCGTCGATGTCGTCTCCCGCAGGGAGCTTTTCGCCGGCATCCAACGTGCTCGCGACAGCGGCATGGCCGTGCTCTGGGTCACCACGGATCTGGAAGAAGCCGTCGCGATCGCCGACCGCATCGGCGTGTTCTTTCGCGGCAGGCTGAAGACGATCCGCCCGGCCTCCGAAGTGACGGCCTCCGATCTCAACCGCGCAGCGACGGGTCTGTGACATGACATCTGCCCGCCAGACGGATACGGATGCTTCCGCCACCCTCCGTGCGAGCTACCTGCATCTCGCGCAGCGCTACGGGATGATCGCAGTGCTGGCGCTGATGATCGCGATCTTCGCGGTGCTGCGGCCCGAGACCTTCCCGACCGTCGCCAACGCCCAGTCCATTCTGAACAACCAGGCCGTGCTGATCGTCATCGCGATGGCCGCCATGATGGGGCTGATCGTCGGCGCGTTCGATCTCTCCATCGCCGCGACGCTCAGCCTTTCGTCGGCGCTGGTCATCGGCCTGCAGGGACAGGGCGTACCCTGGCCCGCGGCCGTGGCGATCGCACTCATCGGCGGCGGCCTGATCGGCTTCGTCAATGGCGTCTTCATCGTCGCCCGCTTCAACTCCTTCGTGGTCACGCTGGCGACGTCGACGATCGTGAGCGGGATCGCGATGTGGTACACGGGCGGTCAGGTGCTGTTCGCCAAGATCGACCCCACCTTCCTCGCCGTGGGCCGCGGTCGCCTGTTCGGCTTCGTCTATCCACTCTACCTCACCGCGGCGCTGGTGCTCCTGCTCTGGTTCGTGCTCGAGCACACGCCGCTCGGCCGCAAGCTCTACGCCACCGGCAA
>JAEUMA010000179.1 GCA_016793565.1 Rhizobiaceae bacterium | reverse complement strand
TCAGGCGCTTTTCCTTGCCGAAAGATCGAGCTGGCGCGCCCGCTTGCCGCGAAAATATGACTTCACCCAAGGCTCCTCGCTGGCCAGCATATCCTCGATGGTCCCCTCGACAAGGACTCTCTTCTTGCCCAGGACCGCAACCCGGTCGCAGACGGAGAACAGGCTGTCGAGGTCATGCGTCACCATATAGACCGTGAGCCCCAGCGTATCGCGCAGTTTGCTCACCAGTTCGTCGAATTCCGCCGCTCCGATCGGATCAAGGCCGGAGGTCGGTTCGTCGAGAAAGACGATGTCAGGGTCCAGCGATAGCGCGCGGGCGAATGCCGCGCGCTTGATCATGCCGCCCGAAAGTTCCGAAGGGTATTTCGTTGCCGCATCGGGCGGCAGGCCGACCAGTTCGATCTTCAGCATCGCCAGTTCATCCATCAGGCGCCGCGGCAGATCCAGATATTCGCGCATCGGCACCTGCACGTTCTCCTGAACGGTCAAAGCGGAAAACAACGCGCCGTGCTGGAACAGCACGCCAAGCCGCATGTCGACCTTCATCCGCTCGGCTTCGGACGCATGGTCGACATCGACGCCGAAGATTCGGATGGTGCCGGACTGCTTGCGGTTGAGGCCGAGAATGGTGCGCAGCAGCACGGACTTGCCGGCGCCGGAAGCGCCGACGAAACCGAGGATCTCGCCGCGGTGGATGTCGAGGTTCAAGTCCTGCAGCACGGTGGTGTCGCCGAAGGAGACGGTGATGTCGCGCGCCGACAGCACGACGTCCGAGGCTTCCGCCTCTGGCGCTTCGGCTTCGAGCATGTCGGTTTCAGCCACGCCCGGTCCTCAAAAATCGATGGCCGCATAGAAGATGGCGAACATGCCGTCGACAATGATGACGACAAAGATCGCCTTCACCACCGACGCCGTCACGTGCGTGCCCAGCGATTCGGCGCTTCCACCCACCTTCAGGCCCTCGACGGAGGCGAGGATGCCGATGATCAGCGCCATGAACGGCGCCTTGATAAGCCCGGCGAAGAAGGTGCTGAGATCGACCGACATGCGCAGGCGCACCAGAAAGGCCGCCGGCGATATGTCCGAATAGAGCCAGGTCACCAGGATGGCACCGCCGAGCGCGGCGAAATTGGCGGCGATCGTCAGGCACGGCAGCGCGATAACCAGCGCGACCAGGCGCGGAAACACCAGCACGCCGACCGGGTTGAGGCCGATCACGGTGAGCGCGTCGACCTCCTCGCGCATCTTCATGGAGCCGATTTCCGCAGTGATGGCACTGCCGGACCGACCGGCGATCATGATCGCCGTCATCAGGACGCCGAGTTCGCGCAGGACCAGGATGCCGACCAGGTCGACCACGAAGATCTCTGCTCCGAAGTAGCGAAGCTGATAGGCGCCCTGCTGCGCCACGATGGCGCCGACGATCGCCGACATCAGCAGCACGACGGGAATCGCGCCGACGCCCATTCGGTCGATATGGCTGGCGATTGCCGCGGGGTTGATGCCGTGCCCGCGGCCGAGCTTCATCTGGCCGCCGCGGATGGTGGCCCCCAGAATGTGCATGGACGCGATGAAATCGTCGCGGATCGAGTAGACGCGCCGCCCGACCGCCTCGAAAAAGGCGATCAGCATTCCAGGCCCGCGCCGCCGCTTGGCCGGCTCCTTGTTGAGGGCAGCCTCGCGAACGGCGTCGAGCAGAATGGTGGCGCTTTCGCTGGCGCCAACGATCTCCACCTTCGCGCCGCGCGATTCGTTGGCGAAGATCAGGCGGTCGACGATCCAGGCGCCCGCCGTGTCGATGCGCTCCAGGCCGGAAAGGTCGAGCACGATGCGGCCGTAGCCCTGGCGCTGCTCCAGCTTGCGCATCTCGGTGTCGACGGTTTCGACCGTGCGG
>JAEUMA010000155.1 GCA_016793565.1 Rhizobiaceae bacterium | reverse complement strand
CTTCAAGGCGGAAGTGGCCGGCGACATCTCGGCCTATCTCGACAGCGACCTCGACTACCCTGCCGACATGGCGGAAGCTTTCTGGCGCGCCGATGTCGTGGCCGACGGCGACCTGCGCCGCTACCTTGATTTCCGCTGCGGCGTCGTCACCTCGCTGGTCGCCGAAATCCGAGCCGCCGTCCGCAAGGACGCCGAGGTGGCGGTCATTCCCTCGGTGGCGCGACCGACCGGCGGCGCCTGGTACGAGGGCAGCGATCTCGCAGCACTTGCCGAAACCGCCGGCATCATCGAGGCCTGCTTTTACGAGCCGGCCGCGATGCGCATCAAATCCGACCTGTTCGACATCCGGCGGCGCCTGAAGGGCAAGGGCAAATTGCGCGGCATCCTGCGGCCGTCGCATCCGGACATCGCCAGCAAGGGCGAATTCCTCGAGGCGGTTGCGGCACTTCGCGCCGGCGGCGTCGACGAACTCGCCTTCTACAACTGGGGCCACCTGCGCCGGGCGAATCTTGCCTGGATCGGCGAAGCGATGCGGGGGTCGGCATGAGCGTGGAGTTTTCCGGCAAGACGGTCGCCATTACCGGGGCGGCGGGCGGTATCGGCCAGTGGCTCTGCCGCTTCTTCGGCGAGCAGGGCGCCACGATCGCGGCGCTCGACCGCAATCCGAGGGTGGATGACCTGATCGACGAACTCGGCAAGGACGGCATCCGCGTCAAGGCGGCGGTCGCCGACATCGCCTCGCCGGAAGCCGTGAAGGCTGCCTTCTCCAGTTTCGGCGACGTCCATCTGCTGATCAACAATGCCGGCGTTTCCCGCCATCCGACCCTTGCCGTCACCGACCCGAAGGGCTGGGACGCCGACGTGGCCGCCAACCTCAACGGCGCCTATGCCTGCGCCCATGCCGTGCTGCCGCAGATGGTGGAGCGCCGTTCAGGCAACATCGTCAATGTCAGCTCGGTAAACGCACTGGCGGCACTCGGGGACCCCGCCTACAGCGCCGCCAAGGCGGGCATGATCGCGCTCACCAGGTCGCTGGCGCAGGAATACGGCCGCTACGGCATCCGCGCCAACTGCGTGCTTCCGGGCACCGTTCGCACGCCGATCTGGGACCAGCGCAAGGCCAAGGATCCCAATGTGCTGAAGCAGTTGGAGCGCTGGTATCCGCTCGGTCGCATCGTCGAGCCGGAGGAGGTGGCGCGCGTCATCGCCTTCCTCGCATCGGACGCCGCTAGCGCCATCACCGGCGTGGCGCTGCCGGTCGATTGCGGCCTGACCGCCGGGAACATCGTCATGGCGCGCGAACTGACACTCGAAGACTTTTAGGAGGGAGGAGTTTCATGGATCGTCTGCGCATGGGAGTGATCGGCCTCGGCTGGTTCGGCGAGATCCACGCTGAGACTATCGCCGGCGTGCCCAATCTCGAACTCGCCGCGCTTTGCACGCGCACGCCCGACCGGCTCGCCGCGATGGGCGAAAAGTTCGGCGTGAAGAAGCTTTTTCGCGATTATCACGAGTTGCTCGCCGATCCCGATATCGACGCAGTTTCCATCTGCACCATGTGGGACCAGCACCGCGAGCCGGCGATCGCCGCTCTGAAGGCCGGCAAGCACGTCTTCCTCGAAAAGCCGATCGCCTCTACGGTCGAGGATGCGCGGGCCATCACCGCCGCCTCGAAAGGCTCCAAGGGTATCCTGTTCATCGGCCATGTCGTGCGCTTCAACCCACGCTACCGCATGGCCAAGCAGGCGATCGACGAAGGCCGCATCGGCAGGATCGTTGCGCTGTCCTCGCGCCGCAACATTCCGGCCGCCTGGACGCCGACCATCCTCAACAAGATCGGGCCGATCGTCGGCGACGCCATCCACGACACCGACATCATGCTGTGGTTCACCGGCGACCGCGTCGCCTCGGCCTACGCCCAGACCGTAGACGTGCGCGGCCTCAAGCATCCCGACATAGGCCAGACCATGTATCGCTTCGCGGGTGGCGCGACCGCCACGCTGGAAACCGTGTGGAGCATGCCGGAAAAGACACCCTTCGACATCGACGAGCGCATGTCGATCATCGGCACCGAAGGCATCATCCACGTCCAAGACACGTTTCCGAACCTCGGCATCGTCGACGGCAGCCGGCTGCACTCGCCCGACACGACCTACTGGCCGATGTTCAACGGCGTTCGCGGCGGCGCGCTGCGCGACGAGTTCAGCTATTTCGCGGCCACGGCTCTGTCGGGCGGCAAGGTCACCATCGGCACGCCGGAGGATGCCACGGCCGCGCTCGAGGCTACGCTGGCCGCCGAGGAATCGGCGCGCAGCGGCGAAGTGGTGAGGATCGGCTGATGCCAGAATCCGATTTCATCTTCGACCATGTCGGCATCACCACCACCGAAGTGCAGCCGCAGGAGGACTGGGTCGAGGCCAGCAAGATCTGGGTCACCAACCCGCGCAACCATCCGGAGCACGTCGAATTCCTGCGCTATCGCGAGGACAGCACCGTTCCCGACGCCGTTCGCTACAATCCGCACGTAGCCTACCGCGTGAAGGATCTGGCGCCGCATCTCGCCGCCGAGGGGGTGGAGATCTTGATCCCGCCTTTCGTCGTCGGCGATTTCCTGGAAGTCGTTTTCGTGGGAAAGCACGGCATGGTCTTTGAGTATATGCGCTATCTCAAGGATGGCTGGTTCGGGAATTGACATGACTGAAGTGTCCGAAACCGTCCGGTCGCGGATCCTACCGCTCGACCGCACGCTGGAAACGCTGGAGACGCCG